>PUOI01000076.1 GCA_003552765.1 Candidatus Hydrogenedentota bacterium
CTCCTGCGCGTTTAGCGGACGTTCACTCTTGCGCTTCGGCGTGCAGTAACACGGCGGCCCAATGGCCTTCGCCTGGCGGTTCGAGGCGCACAGGCTCTCCTCCTTCAATGCCGCCGCCGTCTTCCCAGCGGCTCTCCGCAATGTCAAGCCATTGCAGGGTGAAGGGGCCAGGCGCTTCCGTCAAGTCCAGTTCGACCGAACCGCCATCGGGGAAATACACGCCGTAACGCTGGCCGGGTTCATAAGTGAGGTAGGCTTCGTTTTCGTTCCGGTCCCGGAGCAGGGCGTGCTCTGAATCGGGCTGACACCAAAAGATGTTGAGTTCTTCCGCGAACATGCGCGTGCTCCGGATATGCGTTTGCGCCATTTCGCTCAGACCAATCCCGGCGGGCGGACGGTGAAAGCGGCTGGAAGCCGACCCGCCAATGATGTTGCGCCAGAAGGCTTCCGCCGCTTGCCGGGACGTGCCGGTCCAGTGCTCGCCATCGTCGGAGCCGTAGATCTTGACGTGGTTAATCGGCCGGGGCGCGTCCTCCAGGCGGCGGTACGCGTATTGCAAGTTCTCCCAGTTCGGCTCGCCCTCGTTGATGGCGCTGTTCTGCGAGGCCTCGAAGAAGGTGTACACATCCGGGCGGTCCAGGGAGGCTTCGTGCTGAGGATTCGAGAACTCGAATTCCCAATACATCTCCGTGACTTGAGCCTCTTTGCCCGCTTCTTCCGCCCGCTCCCGGATATACTCCGCCCAATACCAGCCCCATTCCGGCGGTTGTTGGGGGTGAATCTCGTTGGTCATGCAATAGAGGACGTGCCCATACGGCAGGGTGTGTTCCAGAATCTTGTCCACGAAGCGCTCCTGATGCCGCAGCACGACCTCGTCGCTGTTAAGCTCGGGGACGGTCATGAAGAAATCGTGGGGATCGCCGTGGGTTTCGACGCGCCCATCCGGGCTGCTGTACCCTGGACGCGCGTATTCGGTTTCCAGGGTGGTGTCCTCCGTGGTGTAGGTGATGTTGTTGGCGGGATTCCATGGGTTGCGCTCCCAGACATCGAAGAAGTCCCAATACGCCCAGACTTCGACCTGAACAAAGACGCCCCGCTCTTGGGTCCAGCGGAGCATGTTTTCGAAGCGGGTCCAGTACGCTTCGTTCCAGGCCTCGAGGTCGTATTGGCCGGGCTCGCCCGCAAAGGCCCAGACGTTGCCTTCGTCCCGGGAACTCATGGTGTTGCGGATGTAATTGCCGCCCGCGGACGCCAACAGGTCCAGATGCTCCTCCAAGTTCGGAATTTGGAACAGGTTGTCCTGCACCGTGCCCCCGAGGAGCAACACGGGTTCCCCGCCGTATTCCCAGTAGCGCGGATTGTCACGCCAAGGCCGTATGAATCCGCCATTGGCCTCTGCGTTGGCCCGTTTGGATGACCACAATCCCGGCCCCGCCATCGCTAGAGCCGCCGCTGATTGCATGAACCGCCGCCGCGACAAAGTGTACATCGGTCTCCTCCTCTATGTTCAGGTTCCCCATTCAAAGCGGGCTAGTAAAGCGCCCGGCCTGGACTTGTTGATAGGGCGCCGTGTTGTTGACGGCCGAGATGGATTCTATTGGAGGTGGCATGGCCTTCCAGGCCATGAATCACGGGCTGGAAGCCCGTGCTGCCTCACGGCCAAGACAAACCGAATCTAGACTGCACACAATCCTTGGATGGCCTGAGTACCAGGCAGCCGCCAATAAGGAAAACGCCCGCGGCCGGGTTGGACCCAGCCACGGGCGGGTGTGGTTTACTTTCCAACGGGGACTTCGGCCGCCCGCGCGGGGGCCACTTCCTTGACGAGCTGCATCAAGCGGCGGCCATATTCCGTGTAGGTCTGGTAAAGCTGTTCGGCGTTGTCCGCTTGCTTGCCGGTGTGAATGACGGCGGCGAGATGGGGTTCGATGGAGATGCCCCCGTCGTAGCCCTTCCCAAGCAAGTCGCCCAAGATCTCGCGCACGTAGCCTTGCCCATCGCCGCAGTAGCAGTAGATGTCCTCGCCGTCGACCCGTTTCACGTCCTTGATGTGGACATACACGATGTCGTTGTAAACCTTCTGATAGTAATCCCAGGCGTCTTGCCCATAGGTCACCGGGTTGCCGGTATCGAACACGACTTTCAGCGCGGGGCTGTTGACCTCGCCGAGAAGGATGTTGCTGTTCTCGGCCGACAAGCCGCCCCAGCCGCTGCAATTCTCGTGCACCATCGTGATGCCGCCGTCCTCGGCGATCTTCGCCAAGTTCTTCATGCGTTTGATGGACTCGTTCCGCCATGCCGTCTCGTCCACGGGATTGTCGCCGTCGTTGGGATAGCTCATCACCCGGATGAATGGCGTGCCAAGCCGCTGCATGCGGGGAATGGCCTGCTTGAGATCGTCGATATCGATCTGGGGATCGCAGGTGATGGGCCGGGCCCAATTTGCAATGGCGCTGCCAAAGCACGAGACCTCCATGCCGGCGGCGGCCACTTTCTCCGCGACTTCATCGAACTTGGCGTCTGAGATCTGCGTGATGTTCGTCTTGTCCACCAACCGCAGTTCAAGATGCTTCCAGCCCAGCTCTTGGTGCGCCTTGATTTGCGTATCGATATCCTGACCTGCTTCGTCGGATATGCCCGTGAAAAACATTCGTTTTCTCCTCCTATGATTGGGTTGGATTCGTGTGCGTGATATATGGCGGCTCAGGGCCGCACAAGGGCCTTTTCGACGTTGTTTCTCGTTTCCTTGCCTTGAAGCGTATCGACTAGCGTCAGGGCGAAATCCATGGCCGTACCAGGACCGCGGGACGTAATGACTTGCCCGTCTTGAACCACCGGTTCTTCCACGCATTGCGCGTTGGCGGCTTTGAGCTGATCGAGCATGGCGGGATACGACGTCGCTTTCTTGCCCGCTAGCAATCCAGCCTTGGCGAGGACCGTGGGACCTGCGCAGATGGCCACTGTGTACTTGCCTTTGTCCGCCATCTGTTTCAATAAATCCGTGACGCGGGGATCGTTCGCAAGGTTCTCGGCGCCCTTCGCCCCGCCGGGAAGCGCCACCATGTCGTACTCCCGTTGGAGGGCCTCGTCCAGCGTCATGTCGGGCATCAGCCGGACGCCCCGGCTGGCGGCGACAGGCTCGGCGTCAAGGCCCGCCACGACCACTTCCACCTCGCCGCGGCGAAGGATATCAATGATGGTTACCGCTTCGAGTTCCTCGCATCCCTGCGCGATAGGGACCAAAACTACAGGCATAGTAGATAGAACCTCCTGACTTGCTTCGGGTATTGCGGTTTAGCGTGTCGCAGCTTCATGCCATGCTGCGAACACAGGCTCCAGTGTAACGCAAATGGCGCACTCATATCATGCAACGGGCGCCAACAAACGTCTGGGTTCATCAACTCATCACCGCTTTCGGGTTGCCTGGCTCCGCCCCAGCCCGTAGAATTGCGGATTCACAAGCCAATTGGGAGATCGACATTGGGAGGAGGAGTGATGAGCGATACGATACGAACCTACCTGGACTTCGCCGTGGAAACCGCGTGGCAAGCGGGCCAGTTGACCTTGGGATATTACCAGACCGGGGTGCGGCCCGACATGAAGGCCGACGCCAGCCCCGTCACGGAAGCGGACCGGCAAGCGGAAAGGCTCATCCGCGAGCGCATTCAAACGCGGTACCCCGGGCACGCCCTTGTGGGAGAAGAATACGGGGAAGAAGGGACCGCCGAATCCAGCCATCGCTGGATCATCGACCCCATCGACGGTACCCGCGCGTTTGTCCGCGGCGTGCCAATGTACGCCGTGCTCATCGGCCTTGAAATTGAGGGCGAGGTCGTCGCGGGGGTGGCGCATTTCCCCGCCCTCAACGAACTCCTCGCCGCGGGCAAGGGGCTAGGCTGTTGGTGGAACGGCCGGCCCGCGCGTTGTTCGACGGTGTCCCGCCTAAGCGACGCCATGGTCACGCATGCCGATGCGGCTTCGTTTGCGCAACATGGCAGGGGCCGGGCGTGGGAACAGTTCAAAGCCCTCGGCGGTTTCCGGTACGGCTGGGCGGACGCCTACGCGTATCTCCTCGTGGCCACGGGCCGGGCGGAAGTCGCCCTGGACCCCATCATGAGCGTGTGGGACAGTGCGCCGTTCCTGCCCATACTCAACGAAGCCGGCGGCTACTTCGGCGATTGGGACGGCAACCCCACGATATACGCCAATGAGGGCGTCGCCACCACGAACACCCTGCGCGACGAGGTTCTCGCCATTACCCGGCTGCGGGATGAGTGACGGCCGTGGGCTAGCGACACTGGTCC
>PUOI01000375.1 GCA_003552765.1 Candidatus Hydrogenedentota bacterium
CTATTATTCGCCGGAAGAGGACAACATCCTCATCTTCCGTTTGCCGGAGCATATTGACCGGATGGTGCGCAACTTCAAGATCCTTTGCATGGAAATATCGGAAACGCCCGAACAGTTAACGCAGATATGTGTTGAGGTTACCCGTCGAAGTGAATTCCGCGAGGGCGTGTACATCCGGCCCGTGTGTTACAAGAGCGAGCTGTCCCTTGGCCCGCAAGTGAAGGGTGTGGAAAGCAGCTTCTGCTGCTACGTCATCAAACTCGGCGACTATGTGGACGTGCAGAACGGGCTCGACGTGGCCGTGAGTTCTTGGCGCCGCTTGGGGGACAACGCCATTCCGAGCCGCGCCAAAGCCACGGGCAGCTACATCAACTCGGCCCTGGCCTCCACCGAGGCGCGCCAGTCCGGTTTCGACGAGGCCATTGTGTTGCGGGAGGATGGGACGGTGGCCGAGGGGAGCGCGATGAACATCTTCATGGTGATCGACGGCGAACTCGTCACGCCGCCCCCCACGGCGGATATCTTGGTCGGGATCACGCGGAACACCGTCATGGAGTTGGCCCGCGACGTCCTTGGACTCAAGGTCACCGAGCGCCCCATCGCGCGCACGGAACTATACGTGTGCGACGAAGTGTTCTTCTGTGGGACGGGCGCCCAAGTCGCTCCCGTGCGCAGCATCGACCGGCGCGTACTCGGGGAGGGGAAACCGGGGCCCGTCTCGAAACGCCTTCAAGACCTTTACTTTGACGTGGTGCGGGGAAAGGTCCCCGAGTACCGCAAATGGTGCACGCCCGTTTACTGATTCACGCTACACGCGCAGGCCCGGGAAAGGACAACCGCGATGACGCCGCAGCCGCCAAAAAGCCAACAGCTCGCCAGTGACAACTACTCCGGCATTTGCCCGGAAGCCCTCGAATACATCCACAAGGTCAACGTCGGTCACGTGCCTGCTTACGGGGAGGATATGTGGACGCGAGAGGCCTGCGATCTGTTTAGGGAACTGTTCGAGGCGGAGTGCGAGGTGTTCTTCGTCTTTAATGGGACCGCCGGGAACTCCCTGTCCATGGCTTCCCTGTGCCGCTCGTACCACAGCATGATCTGCCACCGGGTGGCGCACGTCGAAACGGACGAATGCGGCGCGCCGGAATTCTTTTCCCATGGCGCCAAGCTGTTGATGGCGGAGGGCGTGGGGGGGAAGCTCACCCCCGATGGCATCGAGCAAATCGTCACCAAACGCAGCGATATCCACTACCCCCGGCCGCGGGTCGTCACCGTGACGCAGGCCACCGAAGTGGGCACGGTGTATACCCAGGCCGAACTGCGCGCCATCCACGAAACGGTGCAAAAGCATTCCCTGAAATTTCAGATGGACGGCGCCCGCTTCGCCAACGCCTTGATCCATCTCGAGGTCAAGCCTCGCCAACTCACCGTGGACGCGGGGGTGGACGTGCTCTGTCTCGGGGGATCCAAGAACGGCCTGGGCATCGGAGAGGCCGTCATCTTTTTCGACCTGGAGGCGGCCGACGAATTCGCCTACCGCTGCAAACAGGCCGGGCAATTGGCCGCAAAGATGCGTTTCATCGCCGCGCAGTGGCTCGGCGCGCTTAAGGACGGCGCCTGGTACTGTTACGCCCGCAACGCCAACGACTGCGCCTCCCTTCTGGAGCGAAACCTGCGCGAGATCCCCGAAGTCAAGGTCCTCTACCCAAGCGAGGCGAACTCCGTGTTTGTGCGGATGCCGGAGCCCGTCATCGCGGCGCTCCGCGCCAAGGGGTGGATCTTTTACACCTTCATCGCCACGGGCGGCGCCCGCCTGATGTGTTCGTGGGACACCACCCCCGAGACCATTCAAGCCTTCACGGACGACGTGAAAGCGGCCCTCGTGGAAACCGGGGTAGAGGGGGCCGCAAGCGCCAAGGCGAAGTGAACGCCCGCGTCCGTTGAGGGACTTGCTTGCGGTTTATCCGGGACGGCGCACGATGAAGAACTCGTACGCGTAGTACTCGGAATACCGCCGGTGCAGCTCGGGCTCCTGAGCGATGTCGTCCAGTATGGCCAACGCCTCGGCGTCCTGCGCGTATGTCCCGCGTAGTTCGTCGATACGGCGTTGCATCGGGGTGTAGAAATCGTCCCACCAAGCCTCGTCAGGCAACGTGAAGCGGCCGAGTTGTTCGAACCCACACGTCACTATAGCCGCCTCGATGTCCTCCGCCCAGCCCATGGCCGGGTAGTCCAGGTCGAAACCCGCCTTCACTTCGGAGGGCGGGTCTTCCTTTCGCCAAACCGCGTCGGTGAAAGCAACGCAACCCGATGGACGCAACAGGCCATGACACACCCGCAACGCGTGCTCGATCCCGATGTTATATAGCGCGCCCTCGGACCAGATGAGATCAAAGCTCTCCGGCGGATGCCCAGGCTCGGCCATGTCTCCAACCACCGCTCGAACGCGATCCGTAAGTCCGCGTTCAATGAGCGCCGCCCTGAGCCGTTCAATGCTCGGCGCATGGCTGTCGATGGCGGTGATGGAGCCGTACGTGAGTTCAGCGAGATGCAGCGTCTGCCCGCCCACGCCGCACCCCAAGTCGAGAATCGAAGCCGGCGCGGGAAGCGCCCCGCAAAAGCTCAGGGCTCTTTCCGCGCAAGCTCGGTTACCCGGGCCCTGCCGGGGCAAGGCTTCGTATACTTCAAAGAAAATCTCCCAAAAACGGGGATTGATTTCATTCATTTGTCGTTTACTCACTGGTGAAGCCAAACAATGCTTACGTGAATGCGTTCAAGGGCCTGTAGAATACCACTTCACGGCTAAACGCGCCACAGTTTCCATACCCTCAGCCACGAACTGTTGGCAAAGGCGCGAATACCCTCCCCTTCGTAGCACAAAAGGCTTCCCAATTCGACTCCTTATAGGCTATAATGGATTAGAAGTATTGCGTAGATTGCTGGAGTGTCACGAAACTGGGTGCATCTCAATCCGTGGAAGGAGGAATGGTCCCATGCCGCTGCCCAATCCAGTCATCGTTATCCCGGGGATAACCGCAAGCGGGCTTCGCGATGAGTACGTGGTCTCGCCAGAGATTGTGTGGTCTGCCGTTCTCAACAAGGACTACGGCCGCCTCACCCTGCATCCCGACGATCTGCGATACGAACTCGAGGAACCTGCGCGCATCGGAGTGGACGAGATACTTAAGACAGCCTACAGTCACCTCATCCACGAGCTTCGCCACAATCTGACGGAAAGGCGGGACAGCCCGGTTCCCGTCTATCCGTTTCCATACGATTGGCGGCATCCGCTTGACCTCATCGAGGAGCAATTGGAGTGCTTCGTGCAAGAGGTGATTGGGCGAACGAAGCTGATGAGGCATTATCACGCGAACGGCTACGCCAAAGACCCCAAGGTGGATCTCGTTGGCCATTCCATGGGCGGCCTTATCATAGCCGGCTATCTCCAGCGGCTTGGCGAGGAAGCGGCCGTGGGAAAGGTGGCGACCTTGGGGACCCCATTCCGGGGTTCGTTTGAAGCCCCGCTAAAGGTCATCACAGGCACCTCCAGTCTGGACGGCGACATGCCCGCTGTTTCCGCCGAACGTGTCGCGGCGCGCTTGACCCCGGCGCTGTACCACCTCATCCCAAGTTTCGAGGACGCGATCCAAGCCCCGCCCAGTCTGCCCAATGACCTGTACACTGTCGAAACTTGGCAAGAAGGCGTGATCAAGACGCTGGCGGAGTTCATTCGGGAACATGGGCTGAAAGGGGGCAACGCCGCGAAACGCAAGAGCCAGGCCAAGGAACTGCTCGGCGGCATCCTCCAACGTGCGAAAGGGCACCGCGACCGCGTGGAAGCCCTGAAGCTTGGTCAAGCCGGTCTTGAGCAAGATGCCTGGCTATGCCTTGTCGGCGTGGACTCCACGACGCGCGTCCGGCTCAAAATCGAAAAGAAGGGCGGCAAACCCCTCTTCAACTTAACTGGTAATGACCGCTTGAATGACTGGGAGCATACCGACCCCCAACAGCACATCTTCACGGGAGACGGGACCGTCCCGTATCTCGGCGCCGAACCAAGCTTCCTCGGACGGGAAAACCTCGTGTGCCTTCGACCAGACGACTTCGGGTACTGGGAGTTCGCCGATAAAGTATTGCTTCGAGTGGCCGGATTTCACGCCATCCTGCCGCGCCTCAACCTCGCGCAACGGCTTATCATCAGCCATCTCCGCGGCAAGCCCACCAGAGGCATCTGGGGCCGTCCCGCCCCCGGCATCAGCAATAGCGAGTGGAGTCCCCCCATCAAGAACCTGAA
>PUOI01000398.1 GCA_003552765.1 Candidatus Hydrogenedentota bacterium
GAGGTGCTCTGGTTTTTTGAGTTCGATGGCTCAGTAATCAATTTCTTTGGGATGATTTTCTGGAAAGGTCCAGGAAGATCTAACCCGGGTTGGGGGAATGGGGGAGGAAAATGAAGATTAAAAAGATGATTCCCTGGTTTTTATCTATCCTGATTCTGTTTGCTGTGCTGGTTCTAGTTGGTGGTTGCAATAACTGGCAGAGGGGTATAGAGGAAGTTAGCGATAGCAGTGGACCGTCCTGGGATGTTGACCTGGCAATACCGCTGGTTCCTGAGATAGAGATCCAGTTTGGCGAAGAATTGTTTAAGTATCTGGTTGATGAGGGGCTGATAGATTCTGATTATAATTATGATTTATTAAGGCTGACTGATGAACTATCAATTCTTGATGATTTTCAGGCTGCCGTTATTAAGGATAAATTTGATTTTGATCTGGAATCCAGGCAATTATATCAGTATGACAAAACCTTTGAAACTGAGCTTAATTTAACTGATGAGAAATCCTTTCACCTTACTGGCATTGAGGCTAATTTTCAACTGCCAGAAATTAAAGAGGTAATACCAGTTGAATTTAAGCTTGAAGATTTTGAATATATCTCTGCTGTTGATAGTATTCCCAATGATAGGCTTTATCAGGTGGTTCAGTTAGATAATGGGGCTAATAATGGTATTACTGAAAGCCTGGAGCTGCAGCTGGCTGAGCTTCCTGAACAGGTCAGGGATTTAACCTTTAATCAGGGCGATATAATTATTGAAATAAATGTCCCTGGAATTCTGGATTACAGTTATATTATTCGAACTAATGGTGAAGAGGCTACTGATGACGCTGGTTATTTTAATGATAGAACAATCACAGGTGGCGAAAAGATAGAGATTGAGTTATTTATCTTCCCTGTTGAAGGGGCAGAGTTTGATCAGGATGGGGATTTTGAGATAATGGCCAGGGTTGAGAATCTTGAAATTGGCTTAATTAATTTAAATCCTGAACCTGATTTTACTGGCCAACTCGTTGAAACTATCGATGATATCGATCTTGATGAATTAGGTGATGAGGGCTACATTTATTTTTCTGCAGGTAGCTTTGCAATTGATTATGATATTTTATCAGCTGATAACTTCGAGTATCTCGATATTGCTGTGGCCGATAAGGTTTTGCCAGAAACAAGTCCAGGGATTCATAGTTTTCAGGGGCTGGAGATTTATCGTCATGACCTGATTGCTGGCTCTTTAGAGATAAGCATTGGCTATCAGCTGGTCAGTATTGATTATCAGCAGCTGACAGATAAGGATGAGATTATTATTAGAATGACGCCCTATGATGAGATTGAATGGTATCTGAAAAATTATAGCCAGGAGCTGGAGTTTGATTTTGAGCTGGCAGAGGAATATCAGGAATATGATGTAGATGCCATCAGGTTCTCTGAAGGTCAGTTAAGCTTTGAATTTCAGGGGGAAGGGCTTGAAGATTATCAGATCGAGATAAGAATTGATGACCTCAGGACGGTGATTACTGATTGCGATGAGAGTTTGAAGCCATGTCATGCTGTGATTGAGCTTGCAGGCAAGAGATTAGCTGCTCAGCCTGAGATTGAAATAACGATTATTTCAGGCAGACTCTGCCAGGAGCCTGAAATCTTTACAATCACTGCTGAATTAGATGCCAGGGTAAGCAGTATTCTCCTGGGTAAGCCGTATATCCTGGCTGATGAGCTGGAAGAGATTAAGATAAAAGTTAGTGAGATGGAGGGGGTTGAGGAGCTAGTTTTAGCCGGGAAGATTCAGCTTAAGGGACTTGAGATTTTTGAGAGTGATGCTGGTCTCAATCAACTTGACTTATTTTTGATTCTTCCTGATGGCAGCAAGCTCAGGGCAGATGAGGAGCATGTTTTTGATCTTGGTGCTGCTAGCTTTAGGCCAGATAGCTCTGGTAACTGGCATGATATTATCCTTGAGCCATATTTTGAAATTGGTGAGATTAATTTGTTGATAGATGAAATGCATGAGATTCAGGCTATAGCCATTGAGGAGATTGACTGGGCGGAAGTTGTCATTAATCGACAGGGTTTAAAGCGGATTATTGCTGATGGTGAGCTTGAGGATATGGAAGAAATTATTGATCTGGCTGAGCTTGATCTTCCTGAAATTGCTGATCGGATAGCTATTCCTGGTAATTCTATTAATCTTTTTGTCAATTTAGATACTGATATTGAAGATTTCGGCCTGATTATTGGTGAAATCAGGGTTGAAGCTTATAATGACAGGCAGGTTGAATCTGGCTATAAACCACTGGTGATAACTGATAAAGCAGTCAGGCCAGGGGCTAATGAGGTTTTTAATGCTGAGGAGCGGCAGCAGTTGATAGATATGATAATTGCAGGCCATGAAGCCTTCAGGTTTACTCTGGAAGAGATTGAACTTGCAGATAGGAAACTAAGGCTCAAGCCTGAAAATCAGGCATCAGCCACTGCCTCACTGGAGCTAATGCTATCCTTTGAAATTAAGCCTGACGCTGGATTGGATTATTTTAGTTATAGGACTGACTTAAATAAGCTGAGTTTAAGCAACTCTGATCGGCAGGCGATCAGGGAGAGTCTGGTTGAATTAGAGCTGGTCCAGGAGTTAATTAATGAGCTTCCTTTAGTTGGTGAGGCTGTTATGGTGATCGGGCCTGATCATTTAAGTAAAGCTGAGTTTTATGATGAGGCCAATTATTATTATAGCTCGATGGTCCTGGAATTAAGAGATGATGGCTTGAAATATCGTTATCCTCAACATCATGGCCAGGATTTTGTTGATTTACTTCAGCAGGAAAACCTGAATGTAGGCTATAAGTTTATGATTCCAATGGCTGAGGGGCAGCTGGCCAGAGAATTGACCTTTAGCAGGAAAGATAGAATTGTGGTTAAGGCCTGGGTGAATCTCAGGGTTTCAGCCAGATAATTTGATGATTTATTATTTATTGTTTAGCCTTGTTTAGAAAATTAGGCCGTGCAAATACAATGATAATTGAATGTCACAGCATTTATGACAGATTTTGTAAACTAGTTTCATAAAATACCGGGGAAATGATGATATAATCAGGGATATAATAAGAATTACTAAAAATCCAGGAGGTATCATCAATGAATAATAAGGCAGATTTATTCCCCCGTTTTCTGGCAGCATTAATAGACAGTCTTATTGGCTGGGTATTTGTTGTGATTCCAATAGTTGGCGCAATAGTTAGTGTTCTGTACTTGCTTTTTAAAGATGCCCTGCCATATCAGGTATTTAAGGAAGACAAATGGAAGAATAAGAGCATAGGCAAGGAAATTATGAATATTAAAATTGATTATCACCAGGGTGAAGTCGTTGATATGACAGTATCTGCAAAAAGAAATATTCCACTGACAATAGGTAGTTTAATAACGATTATTCCATTACTGGGCTGGGTTATTGGTCCAATAGTAGGTTTAATTTTTGCTATTATTGAGCTGGTTTTAATTGTGACTGACTCTGATAGCAGGCGATTAGGAGATCGCTGGGGTAATACCACTGTTATTGCAGATGAGGTTTTAGAGGCAGAGGAGATCCAGTCATAATTTAGCTTTAGATTTTATTGATTAAATTTAATAGAGCAGAAGAGAATTGAGTATGATAAGTTAAAGCCAGAGCGAGGTGCTCTGGCTTTTTTAGTGTAGTTTTATTGATTTTTCTCAAAATCTTGAATTCTGATTAGAGAGTGTGGTGAATATGGGTTGATTTCGAATCCTGATAACTCAGTTCTACTAACAGCTAACTCTTCATTATAATTTACAAATGCTAAAGGTGCTTCATCATTGATTATTTCCTGAACCTCATGATAGATATCAATAGAAGCTTGAGAATCTGGATCTGTCTTTCTACCATCTTCTAGAAGTCCATCCAATTCCGAATTTGAATAATTTAAATGATTGGCTGAACCTTCACTATGGAAAAAGCGGTAAGAAGCTCTATTAGGATCATTTTGTCCTCCCCAACCTAAAATAAACATATCATAATCATCAGTATCATAAATTTTATCAAGGAATTCATCCCATGGTTTAACTTCTATATTTATATTAACTTCTAGATGTTCCTCAACTTCTTCTTTTAAACTTTCTGCTATAGAAATTCTTAATGGGTTTTCATTAACATATAAAGACAATTTAATTTCTTCATCATATAATTCTGAATCCTGGAAATAATCTTTAGCAGTATCAGAATTATAATTAATGAAGTCTAAATTATCATTAAACCATCTCATATCAGGCATAATTTGATTTTTCCCAACC
>PUOI01000272.1 GCA_003552765.1 Candidatus Hydrogenedentota bacterium
AGAAACGTGCTGCTATTCGCAACCAACTACTCTGCAGGCTTGCGGTTCGATAGGAGCCGCCGCCTCAAAAAGGGTCTGATTTGTCTCACCTCCTCTCCCCGCTAGCGCATAAGCTTGTCTTACGCTTTGTTCGTGCTTATCTTCTGCCTTCGGCCTTGCTGCCTCGTCAAGGCGTTCAGATTACGTGCGGTAGCCAGCTTATACGCAGTCCTATTGATGAACCCTCTTATACCCAGTTTACGCTACTACCCACTATGTTGCCATACTATTTCCATCGTGTCAATAGCGAAATTTTCTCTTCAATCGCCGGTTTGAGAGGGGGCGCGGCTGGTGAAATTCCCCGGCCCTGCGGGGCACACCATTCAAAAGGCGGAACGGTGGGGGACAGTGTTTATGGGGGATGTTGTTGCGGCGTGGCGTACGAAGGAGGGTAGGACGCGATGGATTGGTTGCGATGGTGGCGCGGGTGGCGGAAAGGGACGGGGGCCGGGTTGACGCCGCGGGCGGCGCCGGTTGGGCCCGCGGCCCGGCCGGAGCACGCGGGGGACGGGATGCTCGCGCGGGAGGCGTTCCTGCCGCTGCCCAACGAGACGCCGTTCTTCATGCTCAAGGTCTACCGGTTCCTGCGCGACGCGATTCCGGACATCAGCGACGCGGTGTGGACGTGGAAGCGGTTGTGCCAGACGGGCTACGACGTGGACGTCACGGCGCCGTCGTCCGACGTGGCCAAACGGCGGGCTCGGGGGCTCATCGAATCGCTGGACCGGCGGGTGAACAGCGGCGACCGGGGCATGGACGGGCTGCTCGATGTCTTCTACGCGTCGCTGTTCACGTATGGCGCGGCGGCGTTGGAGATCGTGCTTACGCCGAGCCGGGAGTCGATTCACGATGTCGTGCCGGTGGACGTGTGGACGGTGCGGTTCCGGCGGGAAGGGGGCGTGCTGAAGCCGTATCAAGTGATTGACGGCGAAACGATCCCGCTGCCGCCGGAACGGTTCATTTACGTGGGGCTGGACCGGGACGGGACGAACCCGTACGGGCGGTCGATGCTGCGCTCGATCCCGTTCGTGGTGAAGATTCAGCAGCGGCTGATCGAGGACATGGCGAAGGCGACGCATAACGCGGGCTGGGCGAAGCTGCACGTGCAGTACGACGCCGAGGAGCAGATGCGGGGCGAGACGGCGGAGGCGTATCAGCAACGCGTCGGGTCGAACTTCGAGTCGCTGCGGCGCCAGCTCAGCGGACTTGAGGCGGACCAGAACCTGGTGACCTACGGCAACGTGCGGGTGAACGTGCTGCGGGGTGATCAGCGGGCGCAGATCTTCTACGAGAACCACAAGGCTATCGAGGAACAGGTGATCACGGGGATGCATCTGATGCCGATTCTGCTCGGGCGGAATTACGGCACGACGGAGACCTATGGCACCGCGCAGTTCGAGATCATCAACCGGCACGTGGAAGCGGTGAACCGGAGCGTGGAGCGGATCCTGGAACGGCTGTACAACTTCGAGCTGGCGCTGATGTGGGGCGAGGCGCAAGCGCGGGTGAGGATGCGCTCGAACCGGACGGTGGATGTGTTGAAGGAAGCCACGGCGCGGGGCCGGGAGATCGCCAACGCGGCGGCGCTGCGGGACGAGGGATTTCTAAGCCACGAGGACGCGGCGGCCACGTTGCGGCTGTAGTACTCGGTCCGCCTATGACTTGCGGGTAGCCTCCGATTTTTGCGGTGAAGTGGCACGGGCTTCTAGCCCGTGATTCATGGCCTGGAAGGCCATGCCACCTCCTAGCGCGTTCACTTCGGCGGTCAACAAGGTTAGGCTTGACGCTCCAGTCGTACTCGGACCGCCTTAGATTTGTGAATGTTCGGATTGACTCTGACTTAGCGTGACATGGTTTCGCAACAAATCCATCCCGTAGGGATGACAGATGCTAGCCAGGGGTTGAGCCTGCAGGCGATAGCATGCGGGCGATACCCCTGGAAACAGATACACCCGATACCGACCCCTTTTGGGGTCGCAGAACCTTTATGTACACGGCTGCTGCGACCCCTGCCGGGGTCGTTGGATGGGGTGCTTTTGATCCTGGGGTATCCGCGCGCTGCGCGCGCTCCAACCCCAGGCTACCATCTGTGACCCCGATGGGGTCGTTTATATATACACCCACGGATGGAAACAAGGGTGCGGCATTTGTCGTGAACTCCAACCCTAACCAGTCCTGGGCGCAACTCTAGGACGGGCCGAGCAGTAGACCTGAAAAGCGAGCAAGGAGGATGCGTGTGAACGGGGAATCGTGTGTATACCGGCGGGGCGGCGCGCTGTTGGGGATGGTGCGGGAACGGCCCGAAGAAGCGACGGCGAACGCGGTCAACCGCTACGCGTTGCGGCCCTTGGCGCCGGAAGAGTACGAGGTGTTTTCTCTGGATCTGTGCCACAACCAGGTGGACCGGCATCACAGCCGGTTTCCGGACGAGGAGCTGGAACGGATCAACGAGCTTGTCGTGGGGCGTCCATTGATGGAACGGCACGACGTCGGCGGTTCGCTGCCGCGCGGGACCTTCTTCCAATCGCGCTTGCACCGCGACGGCGAGCGGGTATCGGTGCGGCCCGATGTGTACGTGCTGCGGACCGGGGAGAACGCGGGATTCATCCTGAACATCGAGGGCGGCGTGTACCGGGAGACGAGCATCGGGTTCGCGTTCCGGTTGCCGGAATGCTCGGTGTGCGGGCGGGATATCCGGCGATGCGAGCATGTCCCGGGGCGGACGTATGAAGGGGAGACGTGCCATTACCTGATGCGGGAGGTGGTGGACGTGATCGAGGGGTCCGTGGTGGCTTCCGGCTCGCAGGGGACGCATTTCGTGGCGTGGGACGCGGGCGAAAACGTGGCGCGGGGTCTGGATCCGGCGGAGGCGTTCGCGTTGGCGCGGCGGGGTTGGCCGGCGCACCCGTGGACGGCGCGGGGCGCGGGGTTGTGGGCGCGGGAGTGAGGACATCCCCCGGCCCTTCGGGGTATCCCCTTCGAAGGGGGAATTGCTCGTAGCGCCGGCATCTTGCCGGCATATGGGCGCCTGGAAGGGAGCTATGGGTTCCCGCTTGAAGCGGGAATGACGATGGAGGAGGGAATGATGAGTCGAAAGCACATGAGCATTATCGCGGTAGTGGCGGCGGTTGGGGCATTGGGCGTGACGGCCGTGGGGACCTTTCCGCGGTATATTGAGGAGTTGCGCATCGGCGGCGGTTACCACGCGGAGGATGGCGGGGCGGACTTTGACCGGCACGGCAACATCGCGGGCAGCGGCGACTTGCACATGGACGGGGATATGTCCATGGGCGGCGATTTGGACGTCGGCGGGACCTTAGGGATGGAGGGCGGCTTGACGCTTGCGGGTCCCGTCACGGTGACGGGCGGAGAAATCACGGCCGGGATCGCCGGCGTGGAGCGGGGCATCCTGTCGGCGCGCGAAGGCGGCGGTACGCAACCCGGCGCGGTGGAGGTGCGGTCGGCGGACGGGTCGCCTTGGTATCTCTTCGTCACGGATGACGGCATCGTGCGGGTTCACGACGCGCCGCCCGAGTCCAACACCGACGGCGCGGTTATCGGGACGCAATTCTGAGGAGGCCAATGGCATGACCGAAGCGCAGGAGTGTTGCCCGCTGGAGCGGGTGTATCAGGAGCAGTTTCGCAACAGCAATTATTGCCTCGCCGAACTGAAGCAGCGAGTCGAGCGGCTGGAAGGGGTGTTGAGCCGGGCGATGCTTCTGCTGGTGGCGAACTTGGCGGGCGTCGCGCTGATGCTGTTGCAGCAGGTGTTGTGACGCGGGGAGGAGCCTATGTTTTGGGAATTGCGCAGGGAACCGTTGGCGGAAACGGAGGAAGCGGGAGACGCGTTCGACGGCCGGTTTGTCCTTCACCGGCACCACGACGCGGAGGGGCCGCACTTGGACTTGCGGCTTGAACACGAGGGCTGTTGCCTGGGGTGGCGCATCGACGGCGTGACGCTAGAGGAACCGCGCTGGGCCGCGGAGAAGCCGCCGCATCCCCTGGCGTGGCTCGATAGCGATGGCGAGGCCGTGCGGGAAGACGCGGGGCACTATCGCTGGCTGGAACGGACGGACGGCAGGATGTCGCTGGAGATCCTTGGGCGGGACGGCGTTTTTCGTGTGACGGCGGAGCGGCGGGACGGTCTGCCGCCCGATGCGATTCGCGCGGTGGGAGAAGCGCTGCGCGAGCATGGGTTCGAGGCGGGGGATGCGGCGGCGCTTGTCATGGATGGGG
>PUOI01000489.1 GCA_003552765.1 Candidatus Hydrogenedentota bacterium
CCCGTTCCAGTTTGCGTTGGCCCAGCGCCAGCATCTCTCCCGCCATGTCAACGCCAAGCCCGGAGCCAATGCGCCCACTCGCTTGGTCCAACATGATGAGCACGTCCCCCGTGCCCGTCGCTAGGTCGAGCACGCGCAAGTCCTCGGCCGGCGGCAAATGCCGCGCCAGCCGCTTGCGCCACGCGACATCCCGCCCGCCCGACAACAGCCGGTTCAGCAGGTCATAGCGCGGCGCGATGCGATCGAACATGCGCCAGACGGCGTCACGCGCGGATTGGGCTGGGGAAGATGTGTCTCGTGTGGCGCTCACCGTGGCTCCCGCTGTCGGCGCTGTGTGTGAATGGAGGAGGATGTGCTTCAAGATGGCCCGCTCAAGACGGGACGCCTATTCTAGGCAATGCTCCCATGGGATCACAACCTGAACGTTGGCAAGACGCCGGCAAGAATGGCCGTATGGAGACGCCATATACATGCCGGCAAGACGCCGGCGCTACGAGGGGGATCAAGGGGGATGTTAACCTCCATCTCACGTCTCGCCCCCGCTACATCCCTTGACCCTGATCAAGGACGCCCCGTACCGCCGGCGTCCCGCCGGCAAGAAAAGCCATATGGAGACGCGCTATATACATGTCGGCAAGACGCCGGCGCTACGGGACTCAAGCGGGATGTAGAACGCTGGAAAGCGGCGGGGGCGCCGCTTCTACGGCTCGGCCTTTCACATCCCCCGGCCCTATCGGGCCTGCCCCCTTCTAAGGGGGAATAGTAACGCCGGCGTCCCGCCGGCAAGAAAAGCCATATGGAGACAGAGATATATATGCCGGCAGGATGCCGGCGCTACGAGGGGGATCAAGGGGGATACCCCAAACGTACAAGCGGTGCCCCCGCCGCTTCATCCCCAGGCGCGTGCAAAGGCGTCATAGGGAGTGACTTGGGACACGCGAAGCGCAACTCCGGGGTATAGGCTTTGGTGGTGATTGGCCGCGGCCGCCTACAAAAACAATGGGGCCGGATTTACCGGCCCCATACTCGCCATGTATGAAACACCTGTTTGCCCAAGCCGGGGCCGAGGTGCGCTACGTGTTCCGATGCTATCCGAGAATAGCGTTCACCTCTTCTTTGTCCACGTCCGTGATATAAGGGATGCCGGAGACGTCGGCGGCCTCGCGTGTGAGGGCCGCGAGATCACTGCGGGACAGGTACTCCAGCGAAAACTTTCGGCTCCCCGCCATGAGCTGTTGCAACCCTTGGGCGAGACGTTCGTAGTATGTATACAGGCCCAATGCGCCCGTGGGGATATCGTCGAAGGCGCCGTTGTCCAGTTTCTGGCGAAGCTCGGCTGCGGTGACGAAGATGTCGTCTTTCGTGTTGCCGAACCGCTCGACGTACACCGGGACCTGGTTTTCCTCGATGGTGCGTCCGATGGTCTTGCCCACCATGGTGGCGGCAATAGGCGCGCGCGCCATCCCGATGAGTTTAACGAAGGGCGCGCCCAGGGCGAGTCCTTTGAAGATCTGATCCTCGAAAGCAAACCCGCTAGCCAAGGCCAACGCGGGAATCGTTTCCTCGCGATCGGAGAGGCGCTTGGCGTATTGGTAAAGAAGCGAATGGAGATACACGGGCGGCACGCCCCATTCGTTCATCATGTGCCATGGACTCATCCCTGTTCCGCCGCCGGAGGCGTCCACTGTGAGCAGGTCCAGGTTGTAGCGGGAGGCAAATAGGACGGCCCGGGCCAGGTCGGCGGGACGGTAGGCGCCGGTTTTCAGAAAGATGTATTTCGCGCCCATGTTGCGCAGTTCTTCGACCCGGTTGGCGAACGCTTCTTCTTCCACCATGCCGACGCGGGAATGGCGCTCAAAGGCCTTGAACGCGCCACGCTCGAAGGCTTTGATTACGTGGGGATCGTGCGGATTGGGGAGGACCACATATCCCCGGTCATAGAGAAGTTGGGCTTTCTTGAGATTTTCAATCTTGACTTCGCCGCCAATATCTTTTGCGCCTTGGCCCCATTTCAGTTCAACACATTGAACACCGAGTTGTTCAATGGCGTACTCAAGAATACCTAGCTTGCTGTCTTCGATGTTTGCTTGAACGATGATCGCGCCGTACCCGTCACGCTGATGGTCCTGAAATAATGTCACCCGGCGCTTCAGGTCGGTGGTGTCCACAACGCGGCCGTTCTTGATCACCGCATCATCATCCATCCCCACCACGTTCTCGCCGATTGTGAGCCCAGTCCCAGCGAGGGCCGAGCCAATCGCAAGCCCCTCCCAGTTGTTTTTTGCGATGCTGGTTGAGCCGATGCCCGGGATCTGCCATGGATAACGATATTTGAGCCCGTTGTCATGTCCAAACCGCACTTCGAGGTCGACAGCGGGGAACACCGCCTTGTCACTGCTCGCCTCGACGCCCTGGGCCCCCACGGTCGTGCCCATGATGTTGAAATGGGTGTAGTCCACGGGGTAGGTCTTTTCGGCCGCCGTCGTGATCACTCCGTAGGGCTGTGGATACAGTACTTCATGGCCGCGATAGGCCGACTTGCCGACTTCGCACATCCCTATACAGCCATCCACACAGGTCGCACAGAGACCTGATTCAGGCGTAATCGAGTCCTCCGTGCGGTTTTTGGTTAGGGTCGCCGCCGAAGCGTTTCTTCTTGAAAAAGAACTCGCCATAAGAGTCATGTCCTTACTAGTTATTTCTCCACTGTGAACTCACACGCTACACAAGACATCACGTCATCATACATGCTGTTTCCATACTGGCGGGCGCGCAATTTGCACAACCGCCGCAGACACCCTTCTCGGGCTCGGTATACGTACAGCGAAGCTGGCACGCGGGGCATACATAGATACAGCCGCCGCAGAGCCGGCATTCATCGGAATGTTTGTTGAAAGGCGTTCCGATGCTGCGCTTCTCGCCGCGGTGGCGAAACCCGATAGCTTTGGCCATCATCTGTTCCTCGCACATGCGCACGCACAGACCGCAAAGAATACAGTCTTCATATTCCTGCCGGAAACGCTGTTGCTGTACGTTATGCGCCGCAGCCAGGTCCTGAATGATCTTGGACTGCGGACAACTGCTTAGGAGCAACTCGAGCACCATCCTCCGCGCGCGAAGCACCCGCTCCGACGTTGTGCGCACGATGAGACCTTCCTCGGCGGGATAGGTGCAGGAGGAGACCAGTTTAGCCCGCGGGCCTTCGCCAATCTCGACAACACATAACCGGCATGCCCCATAGGGGGATAACCCTTCCATGTGGCATAGCGTGGGGATCTCGAATCCCAGAAACCGCGCGGTCTCAAGCAGGGTTGCGCCCTCGCCGGCCGAGGCGGGAAGCCCATTTATCGTAAGATTGATCATGATTCAGCCTCTATTTTGGCGGTGTTACCGGCCAATTCACACGTGAACCGGAGATCGCACCGAAGGCACCGGTTAGCTTCTTGAATGGCGTCTTCATCTCCGAACCCGAATTCTACCTCAGCGAAGCTTGTTTTTCGGGTATCCGCGGGCAACACGGGCGGCTCGAGCCGCCCCTCAGCCCTATCGGCGTTCTCGTCCGCCATCGGCGGGACATAGACACTTGGCAGGGTCCGCCTAGCGGATTTTTTCAGCGGCGCCCCGCGCAGATAATGATCGATGGATATGGCCGCGCGCTTACCTGCCGCAAGCGCTTCAACCACCGTGTTTGGTCCGGTCGTCAGATCGCCACCGGCGAATACCCCCGCCCGTTCCGAGGCGAGCGTGTGCGGATCCACGCCAAGCCGTCCGTCTCTTTCGAGGGACAGCCCCATCGTCGCCAAGCAGTCGCTATCCGGACGTTCGCCAATGGCTACGATAAGCGTATCTAGGGAAAGCTGAAACTCGCTGCCAGCTTTGGGAACCGGGCTACGCCTTCCACTCGAATCGATCTCGCCAAGGGTGTTGCGGACGCACTCGATGCCGGTGAGGCGTCCCTGTTCGGATTGCGTCTTGACCGGCGATACATACGTCTCGACTTGAACGCCTTCATTCAGCGCAGCCTCGATGTAGCGCACCTTACCAGGGGAGACCAGGGTTTCGAGCAGGATGCCTTCTTCAACGGCTGCGTCCACTTCCTCGGCGTAGGCGGGCATTTCTTCGCATGCCCGGCGATAAATAAGCGTTACGCTTTCGACGTTTTCTTGCCGAATAGCTACCCGTGCGGCGTCCACGGCGGAGTTGCCGCCTCCGACAATGCCGACCCGGCCGCGGGCCCATTGTTCCCCATGAACATTGAAGGCCTTTAGG
>PUOI01000095.1 GCA_003552765.1 Candidatus Hydrogenedentota bacterium
CATCTCTACCGGCATGCCTGAATCCGAAGATATGACCCTCATAGATTTCGGATTCACCAGAAGCTGGCATCAGAGACAGTCCGAACGTGGTCACTACAAAAAACACCAACATTAGTGCTCTTTCAATTTTCATTGTACGTGCTCCTTTGGAGGATGTCCGACTTCGTATTGAGACTATCGAAGGCTCGCCAGTGCTCGTGGCGTACGGCCCCATCATCTCTGTCTGTCGTTCTCTTCATGGTCCTCTTAGCCTCGCCCCCTATACTAATGAACGGCAAGGAGCTGTCTCAAACGCCTTGGCAAAGTAGAGGCTCTGGGCTGAAAGAGTCAATCGACGGGGTTTAGGATTGGCCCAGTGTATTCATCCGCGCTGGCCGAGGTAACGCTGGCCTGCGGGGCGGGTTCTGGTTGCCCGCTGTTTTCCGGCGCGAAGGATTCCGGCGGCGGCGTGTTGGTATTGGAGTTCCCGGCAGCCAACTCGTCCACTGGGCGGCCGAGGGCCTTGTCGAGGGAGGCGGAGGCCACGGAGAAGTCGTGGAGCGCCTCGGCCAGGCGGGTCTCGGCATCGGTGAGCGCGAGTTCGGCTTCCAGCAATTCCGACTGGGTTCCCACGCCCTCTTGGAATCGGATCTCGGCCATGCGCAGGCCTTCCCGCGCCCATTCCACGGTATCGCGCGCGCTGCGCACGGTTTCCATGGCGTCGCGCATTTCGATGTAGGCGTTGGTGACATCCAGCTCCACCAGATGTTCAACTTCGCGAATCTCATGCGTCAGCCCCCTGACCTGGGCGCGGGCTTCGCGCGTTCCGGCGCGGCGTTGTCCCCCGGTGTAGAGGTCCCATTCCGCGCCCACGTTGAAGCCCCAGCCCTGCGGGGAGAGGGCCGCCCCCCCTTCGATGTTGGTGTATTCCACCGAGGCCCCGACCCGCGGCAGGAACTGCCCCCGCGTCCGGCGCACATCGGCCTGGCCCGCTCTTTGGGCCGACCGCAACGCCTTGAGTTCGGGCCGGCGTTCGATGGCTTCCGCCACGGCCTCCTCGATGGGCTGCCGAGTGGGGGAGCCGCCGAAATCTGCTTCCAAGACCAGCGGCGTCCCTTGGGGTATGTTTAGAAGCCGGCGCAGGTTGGATTGGGCGAGCCGCCGGGCGTTTCTTGCCGCCGTGGCGTCCGCTCGCCGGGCGCTCAGCTCGGTCTCCGCGCGCAACACCTCAAACCGGCTCACCATGCCCTGCTCAAACAGGGCTCTGGCATCGTGGAGGTTGCGTTCGAAGGTGCGCACGCTCTCCTCGGCCACGCGAATCAAGGAATCAGCCAGCAACGCCTTGTAGTACGCCTCGCGGACTTCAAAGGCGAGGTCCTGCAACTCCGCGTCGCGCTCCCATTCCCCGGACTCCGCGAGAAAACGCGAGGCGCTTGCGGCGGCGCGAAGGCTGCCCCCCGCGAACAACACCTGCCGGGCCTGGAACCGGTCCGTGCGGGTGTCCTTATCCGGCACAAGCCCGGAAAACGCCCCGCGCCCAAGCCTACGCGTCACCGCGCCAAGAATGGGCAGTTGGCCGCCAATATCCACGTCGGTATAGTCGTAATCGATGTAGGTATACGCCGACTCCAGGGACACGTCCGGCAACATTGCGGAGCGCGCCTGACGCACGCGGGCCCGCGCCGCATCCACCTCGCTTTCCGCAATGGCGGTCCGGGGATTGTCGGCCAAGGCCCGCTCGACGGCGGTGGCCGCGTCCAAATGGATGGGATCCCGTTCTTCCGCGGGATGCGTTAAGGCCCGTTCGAGTTCCTCTTCCTGTTCTTCCAGGGCCTTCACAATGGCTTGCACGGCCTCATCCGTCTCGGAGACAGCCGGCGCTCGTTGGCCCGGCTCAGTGACGGCTACGTCTCCGGCATCGCCAGCGGCGGCGCCAATCCAAACAGACGCGAGAAACACGGCGATATAGTTCGGCGCTAAACACATCAGGCGAGTAATTGGCATGACACGGCCCTTCCCCACCGGCCTGGCCGGCTTCATTTCCCCTTCAACAGACATATGTTCCGAAGGAACGCATGATACCCTGCCCCGCGGCGGCGGTCAAAACTGGGATACGAATGGGCGTTGTTTCTTGGATTAGGGCCGGCCGCCTTTGCGGAGTATCTGGCGCGGTGCTATACTCGCAACCGTTGGCGGCGCTGGTGGTCCGCCTGAAGCACTGACCAGCTGGAAGGGGAGCGAAACGCAATGGCTTTGGATGTGGTGACGGTGGGGGTGGTCTGCGCGGATGTCATGGTGAAACCCGTCGACGAGTTTCCCGAGCGGGGGCAGCTTACGGTTGTTCCCCAGTTGGAGATTCATCTCGGCGGGCCGGCGGCGGTGTCGGCGGCGGTGTTGTGCCGTCTTGGCGCCTCGGCGGGCTTCATCGGCAAAGTGGGGGAGGACGGCTTCGCGGATTATGTGCGGGCGAGGCTGAAGCGCGATGGGGTCAACGTGGAGCATGTGACGACGGATCCCGCGCATGGCTCCGCGGCGACGGTGGTGCTGGTGGGAAGCGACGGAGAGCGCACGTTTCTGCATCAAGTGGGCGCCAACGCGGCCATTAGCGAAGATGACATCGACCTGGACTTTGTGAAACAAGCCAAGGTCTTCCATTGGGGCGGTCCGGCGATTACGCCGGGGCTGGATGGACCGCCGATGGGGCGCATCATGGAGAAGGTCCGGGCCATGGGCGTCAAGACCTCGATGGACACCGTCTACGACGGCAAAGGCATTTGGTATCCGCATATTGAAGCCGCCCTGCCGCATCTGGACGTGGTTATGTCCAGCTTGGAAGAGGCGCGGCGCTACACGGGCAAGCAAACGCCGGAAGAGATTGTCGATTTCCTCCTCTCGTTCGGGGCCGAAGCGGCCGTCCTCAAGCTGGGGCCTGACGGGGTGTTTCTTAAGAACCGCGAGGGCGCCGCGCATCATCTGCCTGCGTACAACGTCACTCCTGTCGACACGACGGGGGCGGGCGACGCGGCCTGTGGCGGATTCTTGTATGGCTACATTAACGGCTGGGACCTGGAGCGGTGCGGCCGGCTGGGCAACGCCGCTGGCGGATTGACCGTGCAGGCGATGGGCGGCGGCGAGGCCATCGAGTCGCTGGAGGCCGCCTTGGCCTTCATGGAACAGACGGAACTCAAAGCGGAGTGATTTCACACGATGGGTAACATGGCGGCGGCGATACTATTGACAGCGGGACTGGTACTGGCTCAGGGCGGGGGAGTCGTGCATCAGGAAGACCTTGCGCCCCCGGGCGAGATGGTTCCCGAAAGGGAGGAGTCTCAACGGGAGACCCCCGCGCCTTTTGTCGAAGCTGAACCCGTGGAGGAAGAAAAAGCGCCTGAGCCTTCCGAGCCTCCGGAGGATCCGGATCCGCGCGACGAACCCGAGACGCGTCCCCAGCCACGCCCGCAACCCCGGCGTTCCGTGCCTGCGTTTTGGTTCGTTTTGCCGAACTGATGGGGTATTGATGGGTTCGAGTCGCGCGGCAAGGCGCCAACACATGAGGATACGGTGATTCGCAAGGGTGTGGGAATTCTCCTTTGGCTGGGCGTGGCCTGGGCGTGCGCGGCCGGTCCGATTCTTGTGCCCGTCGACGGCGAAGCGCCGCCTGACGTGTATGCCGCTGACAACCCTGGCGCAACGGGCGGGCCGTACGGCCAATTCAACGGCGGGAACCGGAACGATGCCGCCGGAGAATCCCACGATGAGCCAGATCCTCCCACCTTGGATTACATGCCCGCGGATTTCGATGAGATCGAGGAGGAGAGTAGTCCCCGGCGCGGCCGCCGTTTCCAGTTGGCTCCCGAAGGGACCGTGCCGGAGGATGGCGAGATCCCGTTTGAATTCCGGAGGCCCTCCCCCTTGGACGGCTTTGAACCTGGTCCCCCCTCGATTGGCGACATTTTCGATGAAGGGCTGCGTCTGGGTCCGATGGAAACGCTGTTCCGCCGGCCCGATCTGACCCAACCGTTCGACCTGCTCGACGGCGAATCCCTCGAATATTCCCCCCAGACAGGCGAGCTTCAAGCCATCGGCAACGTGCACATGCATCTCGACGGCACGGATCTGCGCGCGGGTTCGCTCTATTTCAGCCGGCAGGCCGGGGTTTTCCGGGCGCTTCACCGCATCGTGGCCGAGCAAGAAATGGCGTGGCTCATGGCGGATGAACTGGAATACACCTTTCCGCCGGATGATACGGACGAGGACTTCCCCGAGGAGGCCCCGGACGTTTTC
>PUOI01000001.1 GCA_003552765.1 Candidatus Hydrogenedentota bacterium
CGCCATTCCGATGGCCATCTTCGGCATGCTGCACCCGCTCATCGCAGAACTCGCCATGGCCTTCAGCTCGATCAGCGTCGTGACGAACTCGCTGCGCCTCAAGCGATTCAAAGACATCTAACAGACGCTGCACACTGGCCTAATGTCCATAGCGGTTTGCTTCAAGGGAGCCCGGCGCTTACACTGGCCGGGTCAACTCTTTTGGAACATGTGGCCGCAACGCAAGAAAGGACTCCAGCATTTCATGGCGAATCTGGAACGGTGTGAAGACTGGCTGAACGAAATTCGGAACCATCTCAAGAACGAACTCTTGCCCTTCTGGCTCGATCATGGGGTGGACCGGGAGTACGGGGGCTTTCTAACATCTTTGGATCGAAACGGGAAGCCCAGCGGCGAAACCATGAAGACGCTGGTGTGCCAAACCCGCATGATCTACACGTACGCCTCGCTTCATCGCGCCGGTTACGGCGATGGCTTGTTTCTTGCCTTGGCGCAGGAGGGGGTTGAGTTTCTCCTTCGCCATTTCTGGGATGAAACCCATGGGGGCTGGCGTTGGATCTGTGAGCGGGACGGACGCCCGAAGGACGAGAGCAAGCTGACCTATGGCCATTCCTTCGCGCTTTACGCGTTGAGTGAATACGCCATGGCCTCGGGCGAGCCCCAAGGGCTGGAATGGGCGGCGAAGACCTACGAGACGTTGCAGAACCTGGTTGCGGACAATTGCTTTGGGGGGTATTACGAGTTTCTCGAACGGGACTGGGCGAAGAAGCCGCCGGGGGTGTACGGCGGGGACCGCAAGTCGTTCGACGTGCATATGCATCTCATGGAGGCGTTTACGAATTTGTTTGAAGCGAGCGGCGCGCGCATTCACCGGGAGCGAACCGAAGAGATGATCACGCTCATCTGCCGCCGCGTGCTCCATCCCGAGTTTCGCACGGGCGTAGCCCAGTTCAGCTTGGAGTGGGAACCGTTGCGGGCGATTCTGTTCAAGAATGTCTGGGGCGCGGACCGAGATGTGGAAGAAGATGAAGGCCGTCCCTTGAACAACACCAGCTTTGGCCACAACGTGGAATTCGGCTGGCTGTTGACCCACGCCCTCGTGATGACGGGAAACGATATCGAGCCTTACAAGGAAACGCTGCGCAAGCTGTACGATCATTGTTACGCATACGGCATTGATTGGGAGCGCGGCGGCGTGTATTGCGAAGGCCCTCACGACGGTCCCGCCCGCGAGCGGAACAAGGAGTTCTGGCAGCAAGCCGAGACGCTGATCGCCATGCTTGACGCCTACCTGACGCTGGGAGACGAGAAGTATCTCGACGCCTATGGCAACGTCCATCGTTTCGTGATGGATCACGTTATCAACCACGAAGTGGGGGAGTGGTATCCGCTGTTGGATGAGCACAACAACGTGATGTGGGACTACATGGGTACCGCGTGGAAGATCAACTACCACACCGTGCGTTCCATGGTGCAAAGTGAACGGCGGCTTAGCCGCATTCTAGCTGAAGCCAAGGGGGTATAAGAGCGATGAAAGAACTGACGTCTGAAGCGGATTTGGATGCGTGCTTGGAGGCGGCCGAGCAGGAACCGGTGTTCATCCTAAAGCATAGCACCGCATGCTCGATTTCGGCGGGGGCGTACAAGAGAGTGAAGGCCTACGAAGAGGAGACCGGAGGCGAACCTCCAGTTTATGTGGTGAGTGTTATCCAGGCCAGGCCCGTATCCAACGCGATCAGCGAAAGGCTGGGCGTGGAACACCGATCGCCGCAGATGATTCTTGTGCATAAGGGCGAAGTGTTGTGGACCGGGAGTCATCACGGTATCCACGCCGATAAACTGAACAGGGCCGTGGACCTGGCAAGCAGCTAAAGACGGGACTACATTACGCCATCCCCCTCTTTCCCAGTGGCGGGAAAGAGGGGGATGATCCGTTCAGTGATGCCGCGAAAGCGGCGCGCTACTCCAGTTCGAGCGTCGTCTGAGCGGGAGAGGCAAACTCTTGCCAGGCGCGTTCGGCAAGCGCTTCATCGATCTCACCGTCATGAACCAGGAAGCGATACTGGAACCGGTATTGGGCGCCGGGTTCAAGCGTCCAGTCGCCCAATTGGACGGGCGAGAAACAGAAGAACGAACCGCCCGTGTCCCAGATGCGCATCGGTTCTGGAGCCCGCTCGTTGGTGGGGTGGACCATGATGACGACGGTTGCTGTTTCGCCGTCCTCGATTTCCCCGCTGTGAGCGGCCCACCGGGCGCGTTCCTCATGCCCGTCTTCCTTCGTGTGCCCCTCGCTGGTCAGAATGTTGTGGTTTTCATCGACCCACTCAGCCGCTCCGCGGAACGCAAACCCGCCGTAATGGTATTCCAGCAGCTCAAGGGGCGAATCCGTGGCGCATTCCTGCGTGGCCGTCAGATCCCATTTCCACCAGCCTTCGTCAGGGCCGCCGGCGTTATAGGCGCGCACGTCCCACGTCTCGTCAAGGGCGGTGAGACCTCCATCTTGCGTGAGATCCACATGCTCATGACGCGCAAGCACATGCCCAAAGACCGGACCGGAGGTAACGGTTTCAAAGCCGGTGAATTGCACCGTGCCCGTTTCAAGATGCCAAAAGTCGATGTCGCGTCCCTCGAACTCAGTCTGCGTCCAGGGGAACCACACGCCCTTATGGTGGGGATGGTCGTCCGGGAAGTCCTCGGTCACAAGCAGGCCCGACGGGCTATAGACGGGGTGGATGTAGCCGCTCCGCGCATACAGCGGATCCAGATCTTCCGGCGGGAGCACGTGCTGGTGGTTGTAGTGGAACATGGTTTGTCCGCCCAAGCGCATGAGCACGGATTGATCGTCGAAGCTTACCTCCACCGATTCGGTCTGGGCGGGGAGGCCGTAGCTCAGTTCAAACTCCCGCGCCTCGTCCGCTTCCGTGGTCCCATCAAGAATGAACCATAGCCGCGGGAGTTCTCCATTGCGCGCGGGCTCTACTTGAGCAGGGACGGGGTGACGGTCATCGCCATCCACCTCGGCCAAGTGCAAGGCGCCGTGCGCGTTGATCGCCTCCGGCAAGACGACGGACACCGGATGATCCACCCGCGTCACATCACCGGTCTCCACCGTGATGGTTCCCAACGTCTCCGCTTCGGCGCTGTGCGCGACAAAGCCAAGTGCGGCCATGCCCGCAAGGGCGGCAACGGTCAACGGCCCTCCAAATGCAACGTGTTTCATGACATCCTCCTTCGCTTCGGTTGTGATCCCTAGTTTGTTTACTTGATAAGGAAACACTAAAACAGCGCGGCGGGGATGTCAAGCTTGCGGTCGTGGGAGCAACTATTCCGCATCCCTCGGCGATTGATGTTGAATTGATCGAGGGGCGTTCGCTGTTTCGCGCATAGTGGCGCGCATTTGCGGTTAATTATCGGCGGGTAACCGCGAATGGACGCGAAGGAGCGCGAATAGGCGTGTTCATTAAGACGGGGCTGCTGCGGTTCGCACACTGGATTCCCGTTGCGCGGGAATGACGGGTTAGGTTTGTGCGAGAATGAGGACTGGGGCAGGCGCGGGAATGACGATGGGCGCGGGAATGATGGGAGGACGCGCAGTCCTCTCAAGGCGATGCCCATTCCTTGCTTGGCATCCGCGGCTCCCACAGTCATCTTCGCACCCCACCGTCATCCCCGCCCCCACTGTCATCCCCGCCCCCACCGTCATCCCCGCGAAAGCGGGGATCCAGGGCGCGATGCAACGCAACATAAAGGAGCGGAGCCATGAGAAACCGAAAGACGCTATATGTAACCGGCGCCATCGCGGCCGTTGCTCTGGTTGGAGGCGCGGCCTTGATGGGGAGCGGAGTCTTGGGCGTATTTGCGGAAGATCCCTGGGGCTTTCCCGACGATCCTCTGGAGGCGCGCCATCCCGGCGGGATGAACGACGGCGAACCGTTTGAGGTGGAGAGGATGAGAAACGTGCGTGGTGTCGTACGGGCCTACGGCGTGCCCCATTACGTGGAATATGTACTCCATCCGGAGACGGATGGCTGGGATTTCGGCGGGACCATCGAAGTGCGCCGTAATCAGCGGCTGGAGACCACGCTCGAGCAAATCGAAGCCAGCGCCCCGTTTCCGTTGGCGTGGGATGCCATCGACGGGGTGGTGCGCATTTACCGCGGCGAAGTCCCGGAGGGCGAGCGGTGTCTGCCCAGCGTGCCGGTGACGGTGCAGGGGACCATGACCGCGTGGGAAGCGATCAAGGCCACGCTTAAGCAGATGA
>PUOI01000423.1 GCA_003552765.1 Candidatus Hydrogenedentota bacterium
CGACCACCAATTTTTGGGGGAACTCCTCCCTTTTTGAGCAGGGCAAGCTGCTTGATCCGGTTGCGACATCATACCCCACCTCGCATTGGCGCGCCTGCCGGCATAGGGCAGCGCCACGGGTTCTTGCGCTGGCCTTGGTTGGTGTAGGATGATACCATCAATCAGTAAAGGGCCGCTGATAAATCGGAAGGAACGATGGCCACAATCCCCACAAGATAAAGGATGAAACCATGAAGAACGCAATGTCGTTGCTCCTGACCGCTTTGGTGGGCTGGGCGTGCCTAGTGGGAGCCAATCAAACGGCTGAGGCGGAAGCCGAGCCGAACGCTTCGGAGATTCGTTTCAACGATTCCGGGGTGTTCATCGACGATGAACGCATTGAACGATTGCAACAACGAATCGAAGAAGAGGAAGCGCCCACGGCGGCGGCGTTCGAGGAACTCTTGGAGCGGGAAGCGGAGCTTATTGCCCATGAACCTGACGTGCCGGAAGTGTGGTACGTGCCTCCGTTTTACGAAGACAGCGAGGGGCACCGGGAATCCAAGGAGGTGCTCAAGCTGGATGGCAACAACGCCTACAGGCTGGCGTTGCTGTACCGCCTCACGGGCGAGGACGCGTACGCGGAGGCCGCGGTGGCTCTGATTGAACCGTGGACCGAGCTTGAAGAGCTGGAAACGCATGACGACTCCTCGCTTTCCTTCTCTTACCATTTTCCATCCATGATTTTCGCGGCCGATCTGTTGCGCCCCAGCGAGGCGTGGACCTCGACCCTGGAGGAGGAATTCCGCGACTGGATTCGCGAACGGGCCTTGCCCATGAACACCATGGACCGGCAGAACAACTGGGGCAACTGGGGGCTGGTCTTGGTGATGGCGATTGCGGCGTTCACCGAAGACGAGGAACTCTTCGTAGAGGGCGTGGAGCGGTGGAAACACTTCATTGAAGCGCAAATCGCCGAAGACGGCCACCTTCCGCACGAGGTCACCCGCAACCAGGGCATTGGCGAACGGGGCATCTGGTATACCCATTTCACGCTTATGCCGCAAACCATCGCCGCCGAAATCGCCTACGTGAATGGCGTGGACCTCTACGATTATGAGTCGCCTTCGGGGCGGACCCTTGAGCAGGCGTTTCGGCGCGTGGCCCCTTGGGCCCTGGATCCGGACACGTTCCCCTATTTCCAACCCGGCGAAGGGCGCGAACAGCTGGGTACAACCTATGTGGGCTATTTCGAGATCCTGAACGCGCGATGGCGGGATGACGCCGCCACGGAGATGCTCGAACGCCAACGGCCGATCGATCCGAACCACAGCGCGCCGGTAATCACCCTAACCCACGGGACGCCGGAGTGAGGCGTTACATGTCTTGCAACGCGACGGCGAGCGCCCAGAGGTTTTCCGGCGGTTCCGCCATGCGGATGGCGTCCTTTTCCGTTGTCACGATGAGCCCGTCGCGTGGTAGCGCCTCCGTCGGAATCGTGGCGTGATCACGGAAGGTTTGGGCAGTGAGCAGCGTGGCCCCAAGGCGTTCCAGCGAGACGCAAAAAGCTTCTGGGTTGCCGATGGCGCACACCACGTGAATGCTTTGCCCGTTCAACGCGTCCACCTCCAGGCGTTCGCCGGTGCGCGCGTTCCAGAGATGCGTGGGCCGATGCCGCGTCAACCGGATGGGCGCGCCAGGGCAGAGTTCGCGCAATGCCTCGGCCAAGTGGTGGCATTCCTGCGTGAGGTCGCACCGTGTCAACACGATGGCTGTCGCGCGCGCCATGGCCGTTAGGGGCTCGCGAAGAATGCCGCGAGGGACAAGCCGGGCGTTGCCGAAGGGGTTGGTGCTATCCAGTAGAAGAATGTCTTCATCGCGCGCGAGCGACAGATACTGAAAGCCGTCGTCAAGGATGATAACCCCGCACCCGTAGTCGCGCACCGCTTCAAGAGCCGCCTTCACGCGATCCGCGTTCTTGAACACAAAGGCTTCGGGGACCTTTGAGGCAATGAGCGCGGGTTCGTCGCCAAGCCGGGCGGCGGTCTCGTGGGTGATGGGGGTGTCCGCGCCGCGCACCCGCGCCGGCCTGTGGGATCCGCCGTAACCGCGCGTAATGACGGCGACCCGATGTCCCGCCGCGATTTCTTGCTGGGCCCGTTCGATGACAGCCGGGGTCTTGCCCACGCCGCCCGTGGTTATGTTGCCGTACGAGATCACGCGGGCGTCGACCCGGAAGCGGGGCGCGCGTTTTCGCAGCCACATGCCCGCGCGCATGCCAGCGCTGGCCACGGAAAGCGCCGCGGCCAGCGGCGGCGGAATGGGTTCGCCGCGGCGCACCTTCGTCGCGATTCGATCCACGGTCTTCATCGGGGGGCAAACCGTTTGCCGCTGAACTGGCGGACAAGGCCCTTGAGTTCAAGCAGCGTCAACATGCTCAGTGCTTGGGAGACGGGTATCCGGCAAACTTCCGCAATCTCATCCACATGGGATCCATCGGCCGCCAAGGCTTTCAGAACCTTCCGCTCTTCCGGGCTATCCGGCTTGCCTGGGCGCGCGGTTTGCACCGGCGCGCCACCCCCTTGGGCTGCGGGAGCCGGAGACTGCTCACGGCGGGGCGAAGGGGCCACGGGCTCTTGCCGGGTACGGGGCTTGGCTGGCTCATCCCGAGCGGGTTCGGCTTCGGGAGGCAGCGGATCGCTAAGCGAAACAGGCGCGTCTTCAACCACCAAATCCAATTCAACCACGATGTCGTCCGCGTTTTCGACGAGCTTGGCCCCTTCCTTGATCAAACCGTGCGGCCCTTGGCTGTTCTGACTCCCGACTTGCCCGGGCACGGCGAAGACTTCCCTGCCTTGCTCGGCCGCCTGCCGGGCCGTGATCAACGCCCCGCTCCGGCCAGGCGCCTCGACGATCAGTGTTCCCAACGTGAGACCGCTGATGATGCGGTTGCGATACGGGAAATGCCCGCGGTCCGGGCGGGTGCTCATGGGGAATTGGGAGACGATGCAGCCGCTTTGAATAACGGCGTCGAACAGCTCGGCGTTCTGGGGCGGATAAACCACGTCCACCCCGTTGCCCAACACGGCGATGGTGCGGCCGCCCGCCTCGATGGCGCCCCGGTGAGCGGCGGCGTCGATTCCGTTTGCAAGTCCGCTCACCACGGTGAACCCCTTTGCGGCGAGATCGCGCCCGAAGCGCTCCGCCATGCGAACGCCATAAGGGGAAGCCCGCCGCGTGCCCACAATGGCCACGCAACGGCTGTCCTGCTCGGTCAACGTTCCCCGGCCAAAGAGCACCAGGGGCGGGTCGTGTATCTCCGCGATCCGCAGGGGATAGCCGGGATCCTCAAGGGTGACAAGCCAGGCCCCATGGCGCGCCATGAGCTGTGCCTGTCCGTCGACGTCCACGCTATCCCGGTACTGGACGATGCGCTGCGCCAGGTTGCGGCCGGAAACCTCGGCCAACGCGTTCACCGGCGCCCGCAGAATGGCGGACGGCGAGTGGAACCGCGCCAACAAACGAATGAAGTGCGCGGTCCCCACCCCCGGCACCATGAGCAGCCGGAGCCAATCCCGGTGTTGATCCGTCAAACGCATGACCGCACTATATCATGACGCCGCCCGAAAATCATCCAAGCCTAGAATCCCCGACCGCCGGTTAGAATGGTATGCTGAGTGTGTTTACATCCCCCAGTCCTTCGGGCCACCCCTCTTAAAGGGAAATAATTCGCACAAATGGCATCTTGTCGGCAAAAAGCCATATGGAGACGGCGATATATATGTGCCCGCAAGATGCCGGCGCTACAAGAAATTCCCCCTTCGAAGGGCGATCAAGGGGGATGTTCTTCCGGGCAGCAGCGTCCTTATCCAGCGATGGGCTCGAAGACGCGTTGCGCCCTAACGGCTACTCCAACTCTTCCGACAAGATCTGAGCCGCCCGATCTTGCCGGTATTGCCGAAGCTGGTCATGCAACTCAGGCCGGCTATTGCCAAGGATGGCGACGGCCATGAGAGCCGCATTGCTCGCGCCCGCGGTCCCGATCGCCAGCGTTCCCACGGGAATGCCGGAAGGCATCTGGACAATGGCCAGCAACGAATCAAGCCCCTGCAGGCTCTTGCTCTCGATGGGCACGCCAAGGACAGGCCGCACGGTGTGCGAGGCCAGCACGCCCGGCAAATGCGCCGCGCCCCCCGCGCCGCCGATGTACACCTCCACGCCCTGTTCCTCTTTCTCTTCCATGTACGCCGCCAATTCCTTCGGTGTGC
>PUOI01000208.1 GCA_003552765.1 Candidatus Hydrogenedentota bacterium
CGCGCTGCCAAACGCATGCCCCGCTCCCCAGCAAAAACGCATCGGATTGATAGACCTCCCATGCCTCAAAAAACTCCCGCCCGAAGGGCGGAACAAATCCAAACGGGAGCCCGGAAATGCTCTCTAATTGTTCACACGGACTGTCTCAAAATCGTTGTCAGACTCCGCCCCGGCTACCAGCTGTCATCCCTACGGGATGGATTTGATTTGTGACAGCATGTAAGGCTACGTTTGACGCGATCGGGGACAACCGCAATTTCCGGCGGACGGGGTATTGGTGGAGCGTCAAGCCTAATCTTGTTGACCGCCGACGTGAACGCGCCTTTACGAACGCTACGGTCAATAGCCGCGCATTTGTTTTCATCTCTAGATTTAAGAAAGGAAAGGTCCACGAAATGACGCAAGACTACAGGGAATTCGCTCAACGCCTAGACGAACTCGCCTCCGGGTATACCCGCGCGCAGATACTCTTCACCGCCAACAAGGCGGGACTCTTCGACTACTTGGAAAATCCCACCAGCGCGGAAGCCGTTGCTCAAGAATTGGGATGGTCTCCACGGGGAACGCGCATGCTGCTAGACGGTCTCGTTGGGCTGGACCTCGTGGAAAAACGGGATGGCGCCTATTGGAACGCCCCCATCGCCTCCCATTGTTTGGTCAGCTCAAGCGAGGGCTATCAGGGCCATATCATCCAGCACAAAGGCCACGGCTGGGAAGCCTGGTCGCGCCTCGGCGAGGCCGTGGCCCAAGGCGCTCCACCCCCTGAAGGACAGGCCGAGGATAGCGAGGAAGAGCTGCGGGCGTTCATCCTTGGCATGGACGATGGCGGCCGCCTTAGCGCGCGGGACATGCTCGAACATATCGGCCTCGCGCCGTACCGCCACATGCTGGACATCGGCGGCGGGCCAGGCTCGTATCCCATCGCCTTTCTCCAGCGTCACCCCCACCTGCGCGCCACGCTCATTGACCGGCCAAACGTGATCGAAATCGCGCGAGAACAAGTGGCCAAGGCGCAACTCGAGGACCGTATCGATTTCATTGAAGGCGATTTCCTGCAGACCGATCTCGGCGAGGGATACGACCTCGTGCTGCTCTCCAACATCGTCCACATGCTGGACAATGAGGCGAATGCCCGCTTGGTCCAGCGTTGCGCCGACGCGATGGTCTCCGGGGGACTGCTCATGATTAAGGACTTCATCGTTGACGACGCCCGAAGCGGCCCGCCGTTTAGCCTGTTCTTCGCTCTCCATATGCTGGTGCACACCGAAGGAGGCGACACCTACAGGGAATGGGACGTCAAGGAATGGACCCGCGCCGCCGGCCTAAAAGATGGCGGTTTCGTGGACCTCACGCCTCAGACGCGCATCTGGCTCGCCCACAAACCATGACGCCGGCATCTTGCCGGCATTCACATGGGCCGCCTCGCCCTTGGGCCGCGCTAGGACCTCCTCCACCCCTAATTTGTGGATACCCCGGTTGGGTAAGATGTGGCCTGACATGCTGTCAAAAATCAAATCCATCCCGTAGGGATGACAGCTGGTAGCCGGGGGTTGAGGCCGCGTGCGATAGTATGCGGGCAATACCCCCGGAAACAGAACCCCACCCATCGACCCCATTAGGGGTCGCAGCAGCCGCGTGCACAAGAGTTCCGTGACCCCGCTGCGGTCGGGGTAGGTGTCCACCCACGCATAGGGGCCACGGCTCAACCGTGAATGTTCATGGCGCTGAAGGCGCCACCGAAAGTAGCCTGGGACAAGCGAAGCGCAGTCCCAGGATTTACGTCCCCCCGCATGTCCGTCCTGAAGGGACGGAACATACGCGCGGTGTTTGCTTCGGTCCCTTCAGGACCGGTATTTCGTGGGCGGCCTGTGACCTAGGGCTGCGCTTCGCTTGCCCTAGGCTACTCCCCGTGGCGCTTTCAGCGCCGTACACGCCTGCGGTCGAGCTGTGGCTCCCGTGGCATGAAGACGCCATGCTATCACCAATCAAATCCATCCCGTAGGGATGACAGCTGGTAGCCGGGGGTTGAGGCCGCGTGCGATAGCATGCGGTCGATACCCCCGGAACCAGAACCCCACTGGAAGGCCGTAACACGGTCTGGCGATCGCTTACCGGGTGACCGGGGATTGACACGCCCTAGAGAAATGGGTGATATTTAACCGCATGGATTAAATTCACTTCTAAGCGGACCCATTCAACCGGATAAGGAGGAGGCACGATGCGCGCGAAGACCGATTGGATTTCAAGCGGTGCAAGCGGGTGGCGGCTGACGGTGGCTGCGGCGTTCGCGATTGCCTGCACAATGACGGCGGCCGCCGCCGATGACCCCGCGGACCTCATCTTGCACAATGGCCAGATCATTACGGTGGACGAGGACTTCTCCACCCACGAAGCCGTGGCCATCGGCGATGGCGTGATTCTCGCCGTGGGAAGCGACGATGAGGTGCTCGCACTGGAAGGCGGCGCCACGGAAGTGATTGATCTCGATGGCAAGACGGTGCTGCCCGGTCTCATGGATTCCCATTCTCACCCCACGGGCGCGGCGGTGCATGAATTCGACCACACCATTCCCGAGATGCGGAACATTGCGGACGTCCTTGACTACGTGGAGAGCCGGGCGGAAGTTCTGGAGCCGGGTGAGTGGATTCGCCTTAGCCAAGTCTTCATCACGCGGCTCGAGGAGCGGCGTTATCCCACGCGGGCCGAGCTGGACGAGGCGGCGCCGGAGAACCCCGTCGTGTTCCGCACGGGACCGGATGCGTCGCTCAACTCGCTGGCGCTGGAACGCAGCGGCATCGACGCCGATTTCGAAGAGGAATCGGGCCTGGTCGAGCGCGACCGCGAGACCGGAGAACCCACGGGCATCTTGCGGGGGCTCAACCATCTCGTGGCCTACGAAGCGCCGGAGGGAATGGAGTCGCCCACGCATGAGGATCGAAAGGAGCACTTGGCGGAACTGCTCCAGAGCTATGCCTCGGTGGGCTTGACCGCTGTCATGGACGGCAACGCCAGCTCCGGCGGACTGGATCTCTATGCCGAGCTACTGGAGGAGGGCCGTCTTCCCGTGCGGGTCGCGGCGCAACACGCCACCCCCGGCGGCGCGGACCCTGACTCGTACCGCGAGGCCATCGCCAATGTCGCCGAACACCCGCTTTACGAAGACGGTTGCGATCACCTGCGCATCATTGGGGTGAAGACCTTCTTGGACGGCGGCATGCTCACGGGCACGGCGTACATGCGGGAACCCTGGGGCGTGAGCGAACTCTACAACATCGACGACCCCGAGTACCGGGGCATACGCAACATCTCCCACGAGAACGTCGTCGAGCAAATTCGCGCGGCGGCGGAGCATGACCTGCAATACACGGCCCATTGCCAAGGAGACGCCGCGACCCTCGGGCTGCTGGAAGCCTACGCGGAAGTCAACGAAGAGATGGACCTCGCCCCAACCCGGCCCAGCATAACGCACGGTAGTTTTATGAGCGCCGAGGCCATCGAGTTGATGGCTGAGCTGGGCGCGGTGGCGAACGTTCAACCGGCGTGGTTCTATCTGGACGCCGCGACCCTGCTCAACCATTTCGGGCGGGATCGCCTTGAGTACTTCATTCCGTTGCGCAGCCTACTCGAGGCCGGCGTCATCGTGGGCGGCGGCTCCGACCATATGCAGAAAATTGGCCCCCGGCGATCCGTCAACCCCTACTGTCCTTGGCTGGGTATCTGGACCACCCTGACGCGGCTGCCGCGCGGCATGGATGAACCCATCAATCGCGATGAACGGCTCAGCCGCGAACAAGCGCTCCGGTTCTACACCACCCACAACGCCTACCTCTTCTTCCAAGAAGACCTCACGGGCTCCATCGAGCCGGGCAAGGCGGCGGATATCATCGTCATCGACCGGGACATTCTGACCTGTCCCGTGGACGACATCCTTGAAACGAACGTCCTGCGAACCTACGTGGAAGGCGAACTCGTCCACCACGCGGAGGAGTGAGGTCTAAAGCGTAGTTCCGGCGTGAAGGTTCGGTGTAAGTTGTTATCACACATGGATTCAAGGTGTCTAGGAAATGCATGGATCATGGGAACAGCTCAGGTAAAAAGCGCTTGACGCAGAGTGGTGGGCGAAAGACGCGCCGGAGGCGCGATAGCAAGTAGCGTGGGGCAAGCGAAGCGCAGCCCCACGTAAGAGGCTCCCTACGAATCGGTCCTGAAGGGACCGAAGCGGCCACCGCCCC
>PUOI01000069.1 GCA_003552765.1 Candidatus Hydrogenedentota bacterium
CCGTGTTCGAGCGGCTGGGCTCCGCTGAACCGCATTACTTCTACTACGTGGTCCGGGCCGTCACGCCAGGGACGTATCAACAGGCCGCCCCGCAAGCCGAGGCCCTGTTCGAGCCGCGCATCCGCAGCCGCGACCTGCCCGAGACGGCCGTGATTCGTGGGATGGAGTAAGAAGCAAGGAAACACACGCGATGTTTAGCCGAATGCTGAACGCCATTTCGCCGGGACTGCGCCGCTGGCTCTTGATTGGCGCGATTGGCGCGGGGACCGCAGCGGCGGTGGGCCTGTTGGCCGTGGGCTTCGTGGTTCATGAGGCCCTGCAAGAGCCGTTGGACCTGACGCCCTACATGGAGCGGGATCCCTCGCCTCGCCTAACGGATCGCAACGGCGAGACGCTCTTTGCGTACTTGAACGAGGCCGATCACTGGTCGTTTCCCGTGGCGCTCGACGAGGTCTCCCCGCATTTGGTGGCGGCGACGCTTGCCGCGGAAGACCAGCGGTTCTTGCGTCACCCCGGCGTGGATCCCATCGCCGTCTTTCGCGCCGCCGCGCAGAATCTGTGGCATCGGCGCATCGTGTCCGGCGCGTCCACCCTGACGATGCAAGCGGTCAAACTCAAGGAGGCCTCGCCGCGCACGTACCGGGGCAAGGCCGAGCAAGCGGTGACCGCGCTGCGCCTTGAACAGGTGATGGACAAGGAGGAGATCCTCGAACTGTATCTGAACAACGCCCCCTACGGCATGAATCTGCTGGGGGTTGAGGCGGCGGCGCGGCGTTACTTCGGCAGACCCGCAAAGGATCTGACCATTGAGCAGGCGGCGTTGCTTGCGGGCCTGCCGAAAGCGCCGGGCGACTTGAATCCCTTCGTGTCCCCCGAGCGGGCGATGGCCCGTCGCAACTACGTGCTGCGGCGGGTGTGGGCCGATGGCCGGATCGGCGAGGCGCAGTACCGGGAAGCCGTCCAAGAGCCCTTGGGCGTCCAGTGGCATGGATTCCCCCGGCTCGCGCCGCACACGGCCATGTGGTTCCGCAAACAGGCGGCGGAAGCGGGGGCTCTTCAGCTCACCCTGGACACGGGCCTCCAGCGGGACGCCGAGGAGCGGTTGCGCCGGCATGTGGACCGCTTCGAGGGCCGCATCGGCAACGGGGCCTTGGTGGCGCTTGATGCGTCCACGGGCGATATACTGGCGCAGGTGGGTTCCCGCGGGTTCTTCGACACGCAGGGCGGAGGCGAAGTGGACGTTACGCGCGCGCCCCGTTCGCCCGGCTCGGCCTTAAAGCCGTTCACGTATGGCCTTGCGATGGAGCGGGACCAGCTCTATCCCACCGAGGCGCTGCTCGACGAGACCCTCGACTTTGGCGTGTACAGGCCCGCCAACTTCGACGGCCGGTTTCGCGGCATCGTCACCGCCACGGACGCGCTCCGGCACTCCCTCAACGTGCCCACGGTCGCCGTGCTCAACCGCATTGGCCACGAGAGCGTGTATCAGCTTCTCAAGGAGTTGGACCTGACGACCCTGACGGGGCATGCGGACCACTATGGACTTGGCCTCACCTTGGGCAGCGCGGAGGTGCGCCTCGATGAACTGACCGCCGCCTACGGCATGCTGGCGAACAACGGCGTCTACGTGGAGCCGGGCATGCGGAAGGACCGTGAACGCGCCGAGGGCCGCGAAGTGTTTCCCCCGGGCGTGGCGGCGTCGGTTCGCGTGATGTTGCGGCAACCGTTGCCACAGGATCGCATGCCGGCCCATCTCGTGCGCGTGCGCCAGACCCCGCGCATGGCGTGGAAGACGGGCACCAGTTCCGGTCTGCGCGACGCCTGGGCCTTCGCCTACGACGGCCGTTACGTGGTGGGCGTGTGGATGGGGCACAACGACGGCTCGGCCTCCGGCGCGCTGGTGGGGGCCAACGCGGCGTTGCCTCTCGCGGCGGAGATCTTCCAAGTGGTGACCGCCAACGAACCCAGAGCCGAGACTTCGCGGGAGACCTTGCTGCGCAGTGTGGCGGTGTGCGTGCGAAGCGGTCTGCCCGCGGCGCGGTGGTGTCCCCAGACCGTGCAGGCGGAGATTCCGCGCGAACAGTATGTGCTGCGCCGCTGTGGCGTGCACTACCCCACCACGCCAGTGGCGGAGAACCAAGAGGCCTCGGGCGAACGCTGGCCCGGCGCCGCACGGGGTTGGGATCTCGCCCGCATCGCGGAGGCCCGGCAGGACCGGAGCGAACCGCGCCGCCGTTCCCTTGAGATCATTGCGCCAGCGGACCAGGGGCAGTATGTGCTCACGGGCGAGGAACAGGGCGATCAGTTGCGGCTGCGCAGTTCGCTCGATGGGGAAACGGAGGTGCACTGGTATCTCAATGGCCGCTATCTCGGCAAGACGGCGGACGGCAATGAAGTCATGCTCGAGCTGGAGCCGGGCGAACACGAAATCACTTGCATGATCCCCAGCGGCGCGACGCGCACGGCCGAATTCACCGTCGAACGCCCCGAACGCAAGCGCTATTTCTGAGTTGGTGGAAGGAAATCCCCCCCTTGTGGGGCCCCCCTTCGCAAGGGGAAGGAGCAGCACCGCGTTTCAGCGGCCATATATGCCGGTAAGATGCCGGCGGTGCAAAAAATTCCCCCCGGAGATTAACAGGCCTCCCTAAACGCTCTATGGAAAGGCGTGCTGCGTTTCTCTATGCCAGTGTGATGCGTTGGCCGGTCTTGCTGGACTCGTAGGCGGCGAGGGCGGCTTCCAGGGCGGCGCGTCCGGCTTGGCCGTCCATAGTGAGTTTTTCGCGGCCTTCGATGACGTCGATCCAGTGGGTGATTTGCACGTCCCACCCGCCCTTGGTGGGGTTGCGGTCGAGGGTGGTCCATTCGGGTTCGCCGTCTTGGCCGGCGGTGACGGTTCCGCTGCAGAGGGTGAGCCCCCGGTCGTAGTCGCAAATGATGGACCCCTCTGGGCCGTAGATCTCAAAGCCGACGAAGCCGGGGCGGCTGGTCCAACCTACCTCGATGTAGCCCAGGGCCTTCTTGTCTTTGAACTCGAGCTGCATGAGCGCGTTGTCTTCTACTTCGATATCCTTGATCAGCGTCGCGGTCAGGGCGCTGACGCTGTGGATGGGGCCGATGAGCCAGTTGCACAGGTCAATGGCGTGGATGCCCATGTCGAAGAGCGCGCCGCCCGCGGATAACTCGGGGTTGTAGAACCAGTGGCTCTTGGCCCAGCCGGGGCTGGGACCGCCGTGGGCGAATCGCACGCGAATCATGAACGGCTTGCCGATGCAGTTGTCCTGTAGGAGCTGCTTGCACGCAAGGGGACCGCCTGTCAGCCGGTTGGTGAAGGCGATCATGAGGTTGCGGTTGGCCTTGGCGCTGGCGGCAAGCATGGCGTCCGCTTCTTCGAGCGTGACCGCCATGGGCTTCTCGCACAGGACATGACACCCGGCCTCGAACGCGGCGATGGCTTGCTCGGCGTGGAACACGTTGGGCGAGCACACGCTCACTGCGTCCAGCGCTTCCTCGGACAGCATCTCCTTGTAATCCGTATACCCTCGCGTGTTGGGATAGCGGTCCGTGATCTCCTTGTGCCGCGCCTCGGCGGGATCGGCGAAGGCGGCGAACTCCACGTTGTCCAAGGCGTCGTAGCCCGGCATGTGACAGGTCTGGGCGATGGCCCCCGCCCCAATGACGCCGGCCCGGTAGCGTTTTTCCGTAGTCATAATGGTCCCCTCTTTTCCTTTTCCGTTTACGCGCCAACGGCATTAGAATAGGCGCTTTGGCTTGCGGATGGCAAGCTTGAGGAGGTAGAGGCCAGGCGCAGGTATCTCCGTTGTGCGCTAGACATCCCAGGGAGCTGAAGCTTCCGTGCGCTCCATTCTGGGACGCAATGTGAGTTTATCGCAGTTCGTTACCACGCATTCTTTGCGAATGCGTAGTACCGAGCGGCTTTCCTGCCAGTCTTTAGCGGCTTTGGTATGTAGGTGAGTTAGGTAAACACGGATTGTTGCCAAAGCCAAGAGGCTAAGGAGAGCCGAATTTTGTGTTGGGACGGACTGAGCCACAAGGCTCAAACAGCATTGTCGGAGGCTATCGCTGTCGCTACGGAACGCGGGCACTGCGAGATCATATCGTTACACATACTTCGGGCTTTGCTCGATCGGGAGGACAGCGTGCTAATCGGCATTCTAAACCATGTGGGCAGCCAACACGAACAG
>PUOI01000303.1 GCA_003552765.1 Candidatus Hydrogenedentota bacterium
AAGGAAGCCGAGGCGAACACGGTCGATGTGTGCCAAGGCGTGCAAGAGGAACTCAAACGAATCCAGGCGGAGCCCGAGTATCAGGGCATGGAAGTGTTTGAGGTCTTCGACCAGTCCGATATCATTCTCGGCGCCCTGGATGGGCTTGTGGACGCGGGACGCTACGGCGGCATGCTCGCGTTTGCCGTGCTGTTTCTTTTCATGCTGCGCTTCCGGCCCACCCTATTGGTGGCCATGGCGATTCCCGCTTCGATGCTGGGCGGGCTGCTGTTCATGTTCTTCTCGGGCATGACCTTGAATCTCATTACGATGATATCCCTCATCACCGCCGTGGGTATGCTGGTGGACAACAGCATCGTGGTGATCGAGAACATCTTCCGGCGCCGGCAACTCGGCGAGGATCCCATAACCAGCGCGCGGGAGGGCGCCTCGGAGGTGGGATTGGCCATCACGTCGGCCACCTGCACGACCGTGGTGGTGTTCATTCCCGTGCTTTACATGCAAACCGGGGAGATGGCCAGTTACATGCGCCAATTCGCCGGCCCGGTCATCGCGTCGCTCTTCACAAGTCTGTTGCTTGCGCTCACGGTCATCCCCCTCGCCGCCAGCCGCATGCGAGATCGCAATCAGTGGGGTAGCTACAGCCAGGTGCAGGGATTCCTCTCCGCCCTGGCCCGCCGCTCGGGCTTCGTCCATGTCCAGCATTGGCGGCCGATCAAGCGGCTCGTCACCATGTACTCAACGGCTCTCGCGGGCGCGCTCCGCTGGCGGCTCGCCACCATGGCGGGCTTGGGCGTCATCGGTCTCCTTACCTTCGCCATCCCCTACCAAGGCGTGGGCGTGGAGGAAATCGACCAGCGCCTCGCCCAAGAGGTCCGCATTCGCGTGGAACTCGACCAGAACCATGACCTCGAAATGGCCAGCGATGTCTTCAAGCGCCTGGAAGCGGCCATCGATCGGCAGCGCGACGAGTTGGGCATCCGCAACGTCTTCATGGATTACTCGCGCTCGGGCGGCAACATCTCGGTTTACCTCAAGAGTCCGGAGGACTATCCGCGGGGCGAGTCGCCCAAGTACGCTCCCGAGGATGTCATGAACATACTGTGGCAGCGCATGCCGGATAAGTTGCCGGGCGCCGATCTGCGGTTCCGAATCCCCGAAATGGAGGAGGACGGCGGCCGCACGGTGTCGGTGCGCTTGCGCGGCCACGACACGCAACGCCTGGAGAACTACGCCGAGCGGTTCCGCGATCTCATGAACGATCTCCCCAACATCACCGATGCGGAAACCGACACGGACCGCTCGCGCGAGGAGATCCAAGTCCGCATGGACAAACCCCGTGTGGCCGAGGCGGGCGTCACTCCCATGATGATCGCTCAGACGGTTGATTTCGCCCTGCGCGGCGCCCGTCTGCCGTACCTGAAGCAAGACGGCCGGGAAATCCGGGTCACGGCTCAGTTCCGCGACGAGGACCGCCAGACGCGGCGCGACCTCGACAACGTGTCGGTCACACGGCCCGATGGCAGCCTAACGCCCATCAGCCAGCTCGTGGACTACCAGCGCGGCCAGAGTCCCCGCTCCATCCGCCGCGTGAACGGGCAGAACGTGGTCAACGTGACAGGCCAAGTCTCCGGAGACAACCTGCTCGCCATCCAGCGCGAAGTGCGCGCGTTGGCCAACGCGTTTCAAATGCCTCAGGGCTACAGCGTGGAACTCGGCGATGAATTCCAAGAAATGGACGACAACATCGCGAGTTTCCTGTTGGCCCTGGTCTTTGCAATCATCCTCATCTACATCGTGATGTCCACCCTGTTCGAGTCCCCGCTGCTCCCGTTGTCCGTTCTCACCACGGTGCCCTTGGCGTTTCTCGGCGTGTTCTGGGCGCTGTACCTCACCGACACCTCCTGGGACATCGTCGCGTTCATCGGCGCCATTCTCATGGTGGGCATCATCGTGAACAACGGCATCGTCATTGTGGATTACATTAATCGGCTCCGCCTTCGCGGCATGGACCGCCACAGCGCCATCCTTCAAGCCGGCCGCGACCGGTTCCGGCCCGTGTTCATGACCGCCCTCACCACCATCCTGGGCTGTGTCCCCCTCGCCATTGGCGGGGGCGTGGGCGACGCCGTCAGCTTCCACAGCCTTGGCCGCGCGCTCATTGGCGGGCTCACCACGGGCACCATCCTGACGCTGTTCATCGTGCCTCTGTTCTACACCTTCATCGACGACATCCGCCTTTGGGCCCGCGATGTCCTCGGCAACCTCGCCAGCATCACCGCCTCCCCGCGCTGAAGACCGGCCGATCCCCTCAGCAAACTTGCCTTGGGCCGCCTTACTGGGCTACGGTAAGGCATTGTTCTTGTTGATGCGTATTCTGTTTTCGACTACCGGGAGGGGAATCCCATGCGTTTCTTATGCTTGCTTGTTTCTGTTCTTGCGTTGAGCCTCTTCGCGGCGGCCGGCGCGGACGAAGTCTACGATGTGGTGGTCTACGGCGGAACGTCGGGAGGCGTGACGGCGGCCGTGCAAGCGGCGCGCATGGACCAAAGCGTCATCCTCATCGAGCCGGGCCGGCACATCGGCGGCCTGAGCAGCAGCGGTCTGGGCCGCACCGACTGGGGCGAGCGCGGCGTCATCGGCGGGCTGTCGCTGGAGTTCTACCAACGCGTGCGCAACTACTACGATGATGAGGATCGGTGGGTCCATGAAGATCGCGACGACTACCACGGCACGATCCACATGCCCGAGGACATGGACAGCATGTGGGGCTTCGAACCCCATGCCGCCGAGGCCGTGTTCCGGGAAATGCTGGACGAAAAGGATATCCCCTATCACATCGGCGAGCGGCTGATTCTCAATCCGGAGGAAGGCGTCGAAAAGGACGGCGAACGCATCCGCGCGATTGTGATGGAATCCGGCAAACGCGTCGAGGGCCGCATGTTCATCGACGCCACCTACGAGGGCGATCTCATGGCGATGGCCGGGGTCAGCTACATCGTGGGCCGGGAAGGCAACGAGAAGTACGGCGAAACCCTGAACGGGATCCAGGCGGGCAACACGGTGAACCACGTCTTCACCCACGAGGCGCAACGCCCCCATCCGCCAAGGCCTCTGCCGCCCGAGGCGCGCGTGGATCCCTACGTGGTGCCCGGCGACCCCGAGAGCGGGCTGTTGGATTGGGTCAACCCGGATCCCGGCGGCGAGTTCGGCGAGGGCGATGACCTCGTGCAGGCCTATTGCTACCGGCTGTGCCTGACGGACGCCGAGGAGAACATGGTTCCCTTTGAACCGCCGGAAGGCTATGACGAGGCCGATTTCGAGCTGTTGTTCCGGATGTTCGAGGCGGGGGAGGAGCGCATTCCCTGGTTGCCCGGCCGGATGCCCAATCGGAAGACCGACACCAACAATCGCTGGGCGGTCTCGATGAACCTCGTCGGCGCATCCCACGAGTATCCCGAGGGGGATTACGAACGCCGGCGGGAGATCGAGGAGATGCACGAGTACTGGCAACGAGGGCTGATGTACTCCCTCGCCAACCATCCTCGCGTGCCCGAACACGTGCGCGAGGAAGTCAGCCGGTGGGGATACGCCGCGGACGAGTTCGAGGACAACGACAACTGGCCCTACCAGATCTATGTCCGCGTGGGCCGGCGCATGGTGAGCGATTACGTGCTGACCGAACACGACTGCCGCCATCTGCGCATCGCCGAGGACTCCGTGGGCATGGGCTCCTATCAAATGGACTCCCACAACGTGCAACGCTACGTCACCGAGGAAGGCTACGTGCAGAACGAGGGCAACATCGAAACGCCGCCAGCCGGGCCGTATGTCATCAGTTACCGGTCCATCGTGCCGAGCCAGGGCGAGTGCGAGAATCTGTTCGTGCCGGTGGCCGTGTCCGCCTCGCACATCGCGTTCGGATCGGTGCGCATGGAACCGGTGTTCATGATCCTGGGCCAATCGGCGGCGACCGCCGCGGCCATGGCCAATGCCGAGGATTTGGCGGTGCAAGACGGGCCCTACGAGCCGCTGCGGGAGCGTCTACTGGCCGATGGTCAATACTTGGATCCGCCAGAGGTTACCCCTCAACCGCCGGAAGAGCCCATCGAGGCTGGAGATCTCGACGGGGTAGTGGTGTTGGCCGAGGATGCCCAGCGGGAGGGCGAATGGGTATTCAGCTCCCACGTGGGACCC
>PUOI01000061.1 GCA_003552765.1 Candidatus Hydrogenedentota bacterium
CACCACCCCGACTATCAGCAACAGGAGTATGACTATCGCGGCGAAAACACCCCAGAAAACGCCCATTCCATTCATGTGAACTCAATCCTTTCCGCTTTTTGCCGTTTCGCCCGCCTCCTGTTCATGAGGATCAGTGAGGCGCGATCCCCGTCAGGAGAGCTATATCCTGACAGAATTACCCTACGCATTGTCAACGCGCTCGACCACTACCCGGTTGCCGTGGACCTCAATGACCTTCACCTTGGCCCCCGGCTCGATAAAAGCGCCACTGGATATGGCGTTCACGCGTTGACCATCTATCATCACAATGCCCGCGGGCCGGAGCATGGTATGAACCTCCCCTTCCTGCTCCATAAGGCTGTAATCGCTCTTGTCCGAGACCCAGCCCTGCTCGCCGTGGGTCAAGTCATCGGTCAAGACCATGCGTTGCAGCGTGGGGATGCGCGGCAGCATGAGGATGCCGCCGACAATGACCACGATGGCTCCGAACAGCTTGGCCATTATAAGGGGAAACGCATACTCGGGGAAGTGATATGCCCCAAGCACGGCGCTGCCCACCATGAGTACGCCGCCAATGACTCCCAATACCCCGCCCGGCACAAAGAATTCGGCCATCACCAGAGCAAGCCCGAGGAAATAGAGAATCAATATCCACCAAATCATGAGGACCCCTGCGGACTTTCGTCCCCGGCTTCAAGAAAGGAAACGAGTTGGCCGATCTCGATGCGAATCGCTTGAACAACCTTGCTCTTGTCCGAGGGGTCCTTGGGATCGTTGTCGGGGAACTCCTCGAAGGTGCTTATCAGTCCGTCGTCACCAGCCAGGATTCGCGCCTGATTCAAGAGCTTGTTGTAGCGCCGCGCCAGGGGCACGCAGCTGTAGTAGCCGGCCCCCTGTTGCTGGATGACCCACGTATCTTCAAGCAACCGTTTCAACATCTGCACCAGCAAGTCCCGCTGGGTCATTCACCATCCTCCCTAACCTGGTCCACCACATACCTGTTGCCCCGGACTTCCACGATTTCAATCGGCGCGCCCTCGTCAATGAAGTCGCCCCGGGTGACGACCATGTACGTTTTGTTTCCGAACCGGCCCCGGCCCACCGGCCGCAGCATGCTCAGCGCCTTGCCCCGCATGCCAATGGCGGAATCCTCCCTGAGTTCGGCTTCCGGCTCCACGGCATAGCCGGCCTCGTTGGACATGTCTTGCGTGAGCACCAGCCCACGGTACATGGGCGTCCGGGGAAAGAACTTGAGCACCGCCAGGCCCACCACGCCGTAGGACACCACCGCGACCAAGAGCGTCTGCCCCGCCTCGCGCAGGCGATCAAAGTCCCAACTGTATTCCGGAATGGGGACGTTGGTCAGGGCCAAGTAGATCCCCGCCAGGATGCACAATATGCCCGTGGCGCCGAATACGCCGAATCCGGGCAGGGCGAATATCTCCACGGCGAGCAACATGACCCCCACCGCCACAAGGACCACATCGATCCAATCGGCAAGCCCAATGATATAGCGCGCGCCGAAGAACAGCGCCAGGGCGGTGATGCCAACCATGCCGGGCAATCCAAAACCGGGACTTCGCACCTCGAAATAGATTCCGCCCATGCCCGCCATCAGCAACAGACCGGCCATGGTGGGATGGGTAAGAAACCGGAACACGGACTCCGCCCACGTGAAATCGGCCTCAACCCGCCGCAGCTCCCCGTAGCCATAATGGTCCAGGGCCTCATCAATGGACGTCACCGTCTTGGGGATGATGCCAAACCGCTCGGCTTCTCCCCCGGTCAACGTAAGCAGTTTCCCCGACTGCAACACCACCTGTTCTTCGGCCGTTGCAGCCGCCAACCGGGGTCCCATGCCACCGAGCAGGCTCATCTGGATGCCATCGTCCCCATAATCCTCGAGGAGACGCTCGATAATGTCATCGAGGGTCGGCGCGGGCATGGCGCCGTCCGGGTCATCGGCCTCTTCTTGCCGCGCGTCCCGGGCCTCGCCCGCGAAAATCTCCAACGAGCCGTCTTCTCTGACGCGGGCGCGCAACTCAATGTCCTCGTCCACCATGGCCTCGGCGATATGCGGGTTGTGGCCCTTCGTCTCCGCCAAGGCGCGCATGCGCGCGCGCAAAAAGGAAACCTCTTTTTCCCCCGTGGGCTGCATGCCGCCTGGCCCCGCGATGACAGGCGTGGCGGCGCCCATGTTGCTCCCCGGCGTCATAATGATGTCGTCGCAGGCATAACTAATCAAAGCGCCGGCTGAGATGGCCCCCATCCCCTCGACGTAGGCGATGGTGTGCATGGGGGCTTCAATCAGCCTTTTGGTGATCTCAATGGCGCTGTCCACTCGGCCCCCGGGGGTGTCGACCCGGAGGATAAGCGCTTCCGCATCCTCATACTCCCGCAGCACACGCTCCAGGAGAACATCGATGCCATCATCCACCATGCCTGTGACCGGCATGAGGACGACATAATCCCCTTCCTCCTCATTGTCCACCGCCTCCACCCCGAGAAACAGGGCGGGAAGGAAGAGGATGAAAAGAGACGTTCTAAGATAACGCTTGCCCATATACGGCTCCCAAGCGTGAGCGGCCATCCTATGCGGCCACCGTCTCACGCCTTATACCTCATTGTAACACGACACTGACCACGGGCGGGGTTTAGGTTGTGGAACCAAGCTTCCTCACGGCGCCCTTGTGCATAACCCATTCTACGCCTGTCATCCCTTGGCTTCAATGAACACAGGCATTCTGTCTCGCAACACAGCTCTTGGGCGCTTTCATCCCAACAGGGCCAAGCCAATCTCACTATTCTGCTCGAAGCCCTTCAAGGTGGGCCGCATACAGCCGTCCTCGTCCTCCAGCAAACCCCGCTGCACGAGACCGCGGATGGCTTCGCCGTAATCGGCTTCCAAAGACCGGCCGAAACGCTCGACGTAGACCCTCTTTTCCAGCCCTTCCCGCAACCGGAGGTGCTGAATCACAGTCTCGACGCGTATTTCGGAAGGCGTCAGTTTCAGGGCCTCGCTTTTCCCTCCGGGATCGCGCTCATAGTCTCGAAACCGGCTCAGGTTGCGGGAGCGAATGCCGTCTAGGAACGAGTATGCTCCCGGGCCGAAGCCCGCGTATTCCGCGTTCCGCCAGTAGAGCAGATTGTGCTGGCTTTCATAGCCGGGTAGGGCGAAGTTGGAGACTTCGTAGTGGAGGTGGTTCTCGAAGGCGGTGTGAGCGGCTTCGTATTGCGCGATGTAGACGTCGTCGTCCACGGCTTCGCGCGCGCGTTTGGCGAAGGGGGGCTTGGGCTCGTAGCTCAACCCATAGGTGGAGATGTGGGGCGGGGCGTGCGCGCGGCAGGCCGCCAGGGTGCGTCCCCACGATTCCACGGGGTAGGCGCCAAAAATGAGGTCCATCCCCCAGTTCGAGAAGGCTTCCGCCGTCCACTCACACGCCTGATGGGCCGCTTTAGCCCCGTGCGCCCGGCCAAGGTAGGTCAGGGCGCCGTCGTCAAAGCTTTGCACGCCCACGGAGAGCCGGTTGATTCCCAATTCCCGCCAGGCGGCCAACGCCTCGGGCGTGATATCATCGGGATTGGCCTCAAAACCGATTTCCGCGTCCGGCGCTACCGTGAACCGCTGCCGCAACGCCGAGAAAATGCGCTCCAACTCCTCGCGCGTGAGCACGGAGGGCGTTCCACCGCCGAAAAAGACGCTGCAGGCCTCGCGGGGTCCCTCAAAGCGCTCGATTTCCGTGACGAGCGCATCCACGAAGCGGTCTGGGGCGGCCCCCTTGTAGGGACGCTTCACGAAGTCACAGTAGGGACACAAGAGACGGCAGAAGGGAATGTGGAGGTAAACGCCTATCATGAGGTGACAATGCGCCGGCGCGTCCACGGCCACCAAACCGCCTTGACCGGGCCCACCAGCCGCCGGTGCGAGATCCATCCCACTCGGCGGCTATCCACGCAATCGTGGGAACCGTCGTGGAGGATGAAATAGCGCCGTTGTCCGTCCGCCTTTTCCGGGGAGACGCGAAAGACCTTGTCGCCCGGACCCTCGGCCAGGCTGCGGCGCGAGAAAGGCAGCTCCTCGTGGTATCGCGCCCCGTTGATTTCGAGATGGCCTTCCCGGAGCGCCACCCGCTCGCCGCTGTAGCCCGCAACGCGCCCAAGCAGCAGTTTGGGCCGGTCTCGGCCGGGACGG
>PUOI01000253.1 GCA_003552765.1 Candidatus Hydrogenedentota bacterium
CCTCGAGGCCTGGAGCACTGCCGACACCGAGCCGCCGGGCATGCAGCATCTGGCGGATGCCGAGATCGAGCGCCGGGTAACCGAACGGGACGGAGAACTCTTCGAGGTTTCGGCCGTAGTGCGGTGGCGCGGCGCGGGCGGACGCTCCATGGAGCGCAACCTGACCACGCTTGTGTACGCCGGGGAGGATAGGCCATGAAGAACAACTTTCGCGGCAATAAGGGCTATGCGATGGTTGAAGTCATCGCGTATGTTGCGCTGGTGACGTTGGCGATCAACCTGGGGGCGAGCGCCTTTCTAAATCAGCATCGGCTGAACGTCGCGGGCATGGAAGCGCTGGACCGCATCCGCGAAATGGAGCGTCTATCCAACGACGTGCGGGGACTCATCCGGCGCGCGGAGGCCGTGTTGCCCGAAGGGACGGGCTGGAGTACTTCACAGGAATCGTTGGTCCTGGCCCTGCCGCCGGAAGGGGACGGCGAAGATCGTATCGCCATCCTTGGCGTGTTGGAGCCAGAAGACTGGTTTGGCTGGCTGATCGTTGAAGATGGCGCCGCCGTTCGCGCGGTGAGGTACCGGCTCGACTTTGACCAGGTCCGCGTTTCGCTTGACGCGGACGAATGGGCCGAGGTCCGGCGAGTGACCTTTGAATTCACACCCGCGTATGCCTTTGGCGAAAAGCGGGAGCCCATCCCGCGCTACGTGACGGCCGCATTGCGGAATGCCGGTCCCGGAGGCGAATCATGAAGATCACAAGGTTTGACGATAGAGAAGGGGGCGCCGCGCTCCTTGCCGCGCTGCTGTATCTAGCCGTGGTGAGCATGCTTGCGGGGAGTTTTCTCGGGTTGACCCGCATGACGGGCGACACGGTCGCCGATGGGCGTTGGAAGGAGGCGGCGTTCTACCTCGCCGAGGCGGGCGTCGCCCAAGCTATGGCGGAGTTGGATCGCGGCGCTGGCTATGAGGGCGATGAGAACATCGAGCTGGGGGATGGCCGCTTCACCGTCGCCGTGGAACAGCTCGACGCTGCAAATTGGCGCGTGACGTCGCGCGGCGAAATCGGCGGGGACGAGCATACGCGGGCGCGCGCCGTGGTGGAGGCGGACGTGACGCGAAGCGAGGACGGCGTGCGCCGGACCGGCTGGAGGCGATTGCGATGAGACAGCGCGAAGGGTTCACTATTATCGAACTGATGTTTGTAATCGCCATCATTGGCGTCTTGGCCGCTATTTTGCTGCCCGCCTTGGCCCGCGCGCGGGAACAGGGGCGGCGCGCATCGTGCATGGCGAACTTGTCCCAGCTCGGGCTGGCGTTGCGGCTGTACGCCGAGGAGCATGACGGCCGTCTGCCCTGGCGCGAGGGCGGACTGGAAGTGGAGGACTACCAATACTTCGTGACGCATTACCTGACCAGACGCGAGCTGCTGGTGTGTCCGTCTAGTTCGATAGGGGGTTTTTGGGAACAAGACCCGGATGATCCCGATCGAATCCCGCTGAACACCGAGTTTGCGAAGGAGCAGAGTTACCGGACTTCCTATGACTACCTCGGGATGTATACCGAGCGGGCTATCGAGCTTCCGCCCGCGCCCCGGCCCGTTCCGCGTTGGCCGGTGATGTGGGACCTCGCCGGCGGCGCCACGGACCAGCGGCTGGAGGCTTTTGATCTGGAAGCGTATGACCTTTCGGTGGTTGAAGAACAACAGATACCCTACCACGTCGCGCGCTTTCGGCCGCACCCGCCCGGCGGCGGACACGTGTTGTACTTGGATGGCTCCGTTGAGTTCGTGCACAAGACGGAATGGAACCACATAAACCTGCCGCAAAGCGTGCCGGAATTGGATTTGCGGGAACATCCCGACGAGGGCGTGATTTCCGCCGCCGTGCGCAGAGAACTTGAAGAGCGGCCCACGGAGCCATGGCGAGGTCCAGGAATGGGCCTTTAAGCAAGGAAATTCGCACCGCCGGCGAATCACCGCCATTTGTGAGGCGCCTAAAGGGTTCTCTGCCAATAGAGTTGAGGCCCTTTCCGATTCCGTGCTAATGTGACTTCGGCGGCGGTCAGAAGTCCTAATGCCGCCTCAGCCCCAAATTTGTGGACAATGCGGCTCCCCACGATTGGCTCCGGTTGAAATTCACAAGGAACGCTCCAACCTTGCCTCGATTCGTGGGGTGAACACCTAAAGACCCCAAAGGGGTCACAGATGGTAGCCTGGGGTTGAAGCGCGCGCAGCGCGCGATACCCCAGGATCACTAATACAGTCCACCGACCCCGATAGGGGTCGCAGCAGCCGTATGCACAAAGGTTCTGCGACCCCTAAAGGGGTCGGCATCGGGTGTATCTGATTCCGGGGGTATCGCCCGCATGCTATTGCATGCGGCCTCAACCCCCGGCTACCAGCTGTCATCCCTACGGGATGGATTTGATGCATGTCAGGCCACGTCTGACGCAATCGGGGTATCCACAAAGTAGAGGCTGAAGAGGTGCTAGAGCCCAAGACATTTTCGCTTTCCTGCGCCAACAAAATGCATTCCACGCGAAAAGGAAAAGATTACCATGCGCGCAACAAGATCGGTGATTTCCAGTATGTTTGCCCTGGCGTTCGTCACAACGGTGACGGCCACCGTGTTCATGGATTCCATCGCGCATGCTCAGGACGATGTGCATATATGGGTTGAGGGCCAGGAGCCGGTTTCCGAGGATGTGAGCTACCACGGCTGGTACAACAGCGTCAACCACGGTCAGCTTTCGGAAGGCGACTGGATATCGCACTATGACTCAGAGAGCGCCGGAGAAGTTGCCTACGACGTTGATATCCCCGCCGCTGGCGAGTACAACTTCTGGCTGCGCGCCAACCCGTCCGGCAGCGAGATGCAGTACAGGATCGACGGTGGCGGCTGGGAGCCCGTTGATATGTCCGACCCGATTGACCAAATAAATATAGCAGCCGACGGGGCGCTGGACCACCGGTTCATCGCGTGGCTGGATATGGGAACGCTTGAGCTTGATGAAGGTTCTTACCGCCTAGAGTTCCGTTTCGAGGGCGGCGTTTCCAACAGCGGCGCGATCGACTGCTTCCTGCTCACCCTCGATCAGGCCTTTGTGCCCAGGGGCAGCGCAAAACCGGCGGAGCGCACTGGCGAAGCCGCGCCGGGATTCTTCGCCTGGGAGCCGGATACCTGGAACCCGGAAAGGGAATCGCCTTTTGACTTGCGCTACCTTAACGAAGGGACGGCGGGGGAGAACGGTTTCGTCCGCCGCGAGGGGGACGGGTTTATCCTCGGGGACGGTACGCCCGTGCGTTTCTGGACGGTGCAGGGCGACGGGCTTCAGGGGATAGCCCGGAACCGCCAGGAGTGGTGGGCCGAGCGCCTCGCGGCATACGGCGTGAACCTGGTCCGCAGCGGCGGGACGGCGTTTTTCGAGCAGTGGATGCAAGGCGACCGGGAGGCGTTCGAGCAGCGGCTGGACAACTACCATGCGATGGTGGCGGCGCTGAAAGACGCGGGCATCTATGTTTACATCAATCACCTTTTCTGGCATACGCACACGACGGTAACCCTGCCCGCGGAGATATTCCCGGGGTTCGAGGACGGTGAGACAGCCGTGGCGTTGCTGTTCTTCAGCGAAGATTTCCAGGATTACTACCTGGAGTTCATGGAAGAACTGATGACTACGCCCAATCCCTATACGGGTCTGCCGATGGCCGAGGATCCGGCCGTGGCCTTTCTGGAGATACAGAACGAGAGCAACCTGCTGTTCCATACGTTCAACCCCGACAATTTCGTCGAAGCTGAACGCGAATTGGTTGAGCGCCGTTTTGGCGATTGGCTGGCCGAGAAGTATGGGTCGCTGGAAGCGGCGCGTGATGCGTGGGGGGACGAGTCCCATACAGACGTTCGCACGCCGGACGATTTTGAAGCGGGGCGTGTGGGTCTGTATGGCGCCGGCCATCTGACCGGCGCGGAGTGGGCGCAAAGCCAGCGCAACGACCTGCGCGCGAGCGATCAGCTCCAGTTCATGGTTGAGGCGCAGAAGGGGCTTTACGAACGAATGGGCAGGATTCTGCGCGAGGAGATCGGCGTGAATCAGGTGATCGCTCCGAGCAACTGGAGGACGGCCGACGAACGGATTCTTGGCGCGCTGGAGCACTACACCTATACCGGCGCCGATCTCATCGCCCACAA
>PUOI01000300.1 GCA_003552765.1 Candidatus Hydrogenedentota bacterium
AAAATAGGGACTGGCGGTTGGTGTAGAACGTGTCTATAGCCGCCCTATAAGGCGCGACCAGCAATGGCCACGAAACGGTCCGAGGAGCAGCCTCCAACAACCGGATGCTTGCCTGAACGGCTTCTTGGAGCTGGTTGGCGTCGCTAGGCTCGGTAAGCCGGACCGCCGGCTTGGGAAGCTGTGTTTGGATGCCGGTTGCTCCAATGGTCCCGTCCGCGTGGAGGTAAACGTATTCCCCGTTCACTTTTCGCCATCCAGAATGTTCGTACACCGTAACCTTTTCGGGGTTGGAGTGTTCTTGGATGGCGGCTCTTAGGCGATCCGTCTTGGCGCCCGGCATGATGATTGCTTGGGAGCCCCAGCGGTCGGATACCCAACGTTGTAGCGTACTGAAATCGCCTGCGGGGACCTCCACTGTAGGCAATGGTTCACCGGAGTCGAGGCGGCCGGCAATTTCATAATATCGTCGTCCGTGGTCTGCGGCGTCGAAATACGTTTTGTCCTGCACGATCCGGGCGGAAAACCGGGCCAAAAGATCTCCGTCGCACCATGTCTCCCCTTCGGTCGTCTCACTCGGGACTTTCCTACTGATGGGCGCCGCCTTCAGGGATTTCTGTAGCTCCTTGGTTCGCACGCCGGCTCCTTTGAGCCGAGGCCAAATACGTTCAAATTCGGCCCTGTTCTCCTTCTTCAGCTCGGCAAGAATCGTGAGGTTGTCAGGCTCAAAAGGCGCGCCCGCATCCCCATCCTCGCCATCCTTGCCCTTGGCCATTTCGACGATCTCATGGGCGCGTTCCACCAGATCGCCGTCGCACACCGCTGTATCTTCATGGCTCGTTTGTGTGGGATGTGTTTCACTTGTCGCGGAGGGGGATGGGTCAAAATCGGCTACAGCCGTATGCTCACTAGATGTGTATGTCATGTTGTCCTCGTGTTGGTTGAATACTTTTACTGTCACGTTTAATACATATTCGCGCAGCGCATAGTCTTTACGGCGATATGCGGCAAGCGCATGAACTCGAATCAAAAAAATCAGTTACAATGCCGGTCTTCCTCATGCACCGCGAGGAGAAGACCCTATAATAAAGATAAGTTTCAACGCAGAATCGTGGTCCCGATAGGCCCTCCTTTACTCGTTTACGACCATCGGACAAGATGGCAACGCTGACGCTACAGTAGAATGGACGACAAGCTAACCGCTTTATTCATCTGAGTAATTAGAGCAGCTCGCAACGTCGTCTATATGAAGCTTAGCACATCCCGGCGGCTTCGACAACCCGCCGCTTATCCCTGGGGGCTGAAGCCGGCCAAGGCCCCAGCCCCCTACTGGATCGACCATCGTTACTAGAAGTCCCAGAACTCGTCCTCATCAGATTCATCGGAAGCGTCAAGGCATTCGACCAGGGCCTCCTCACAATGTTCTTCGAAATCATGCCAGTCGTGCTCGGAATCAAACACGTCCGTTTCCTCGTCACGAAGAATCTCCGTCTCCGCATCATGGGTGTCAGCAGCGCCAAAGCATTCATCCAAGGCGTCTGCTGGCGGCTCTTCGGGATCGAGCCAATCGTGTCCGGAATCACATGCCGCCGTATCATCCTCACGAATGGGTCCGATGATGTGGAATCTATACGGGTTGGTACTGTTCGTTTGGGGATAGAAGCGTACTCGCACCCTCTTGCCCTCCGCTTCTACGAGCTGCTTGAGGAACCGTTCCTGCGTAAGGCCCCCCACGCCGGCGTTTCGCATCTGTTTGTCCAATGCCTCGCCCCTCTCGGGAATACACAGGTTGAACTCCTTCTCCGCGATTATTGATTTGTCTTGATGAACTCCTTCGACTTGGATGGTTATGTACACGTCACAATAGCCGTTAGGTTTTTTTCGCTGTATTTGTCGCACCTTCGTCAAAACAGCATTCGCTACAAACGATGAGGTACTCATCACAAACTTCCTTTCTGTTGTTTTTTGTATCACGCTCTGGACCGGCAGGAGGGACCTTTCCTCTCCCCTGCACGGTAATGCTCTAAACCAACTTCCTGCTTAACATTCCAAGGAACACCTGGAGGCGGTTATGCCCCGCACCCCTTCCGTTCAGGAAATAATGAATGGATTGTTCATGGCGCTTTCTCCTTTCAGTTTTCGGTTTGGATTGGGTCTCAATGGGGTTCTGATTACGAACTATTAGAAGTATACACTATTCGGATCGGGTTTGCAAGAAAGCGGGTTGGACTTGTGTGACGAGGGATATCATGGATGGACGAGATGAAATGGAGCAGGTCTTGTCTGGAGGGTTCTGTCGGCCGAATCGTTCCGAGATGTCTTTTCGCGAGACGCTGTCCCCTGTCACAATCAGGGGCGACAGGGGCAAAAGATGATGCTCGGCCCCTTTCGCCCCCGTTGCCCCCGCTTACGGGAACCCCGTACCGTACGCAGGCAATGGTCTGGATCGGTTGACCGGGAGTTTCATCTCGGGCAGTCGCCACGTCTGAGCCGGATGAAAGCCGTTGTTAGTTCGTTCGGCCAAGCCCTGCCGATGTGATGGAGCCGGATCCAACGCCCCGGCAGATCGATTCCAAACCGGGTTAGCGTTCGCCGGGCAAGGCGGCTTGCCGCGGGAAGGCCTTAGCTCTCGCTTCCGCCACGGGGTTCGAGGCCAACGCGGTGCCTGGAAGGGGGGACGCTTTCTTTGAATACAGGGCATGAAACGATAACAATCCTTCTGGGATTAACTCACTATTAGATTTTGCTTGACCTATCTTGTCATGCTGGGTTAGGGTGGTGGGACTGCTGTGGCGCGGGTAAGGGCGCCGTGGGCGACTGCAAGCAAGCGGAGGAAGATCTGATGAGCGGGACGACGGCTCGGGCATGGTGGATGTCCACTATGACTTGAGCGGCGGGAGCGGAAGCGTTCGAATTGAACTCACGTTCTCGAACGATGACGGGCAGACCTGGAACGTCATCCCCACGCCGCACATGCTCAGCGGGGACGTGGGCAACAACATCCCGAACGGGACCAACCGGCACATCGTCTGGGATGCGGGGCGCGACCGCGCGGAGTCGCACTGGCCCCAAACGCGGGCCCGTGTGCGCGCCTCGGAGACAGGGCGCACCACCACCTACATGCTGCCCGGCGGCGTGCATCTTGAGATGGTGACCATACCCTCGGGCAGCTTCGAGATGGGCTCGGGCCTGGACCCGGACTGGAGCCGCGAAAACGAGGCCCCGCAACGAATCGTCACCATCGATTATGAGTTCCAGATCGGCAAGTTTCAGATTACGCAGGAACAGTGGTACGCGGTGATGGGAACCTTTCCGTACTACCAAGACAAACTGGATAACGACCGGCCCGTGCAGCCGGACATCCGCCGCGGATTCCCGACCTCCCGCAACAGCCCCCACGGTTTGCGTGTTGGGCGGTTTGGCCTGCTGAGCGCGCTTGTATAGGCGCCGAAGCCATGGCATCATGGGTTGCAACGATTAATGGGACCACGAGGGGTATGCATCATGCGGTACAAGATTGCTGTGTTGGTTGAACAAGACAAGGATGGATTCTACGCCTGGTGTCCGGCGCTGCCGGGATGTCAGACGCAGGGGGACACCATGGACGAGGCGTTGGCAAACATTCGCGAGGCGGTCAGCGCCTATCTGGACACACTCCCCGAGGACGAGCGGGCCCAGTACGTGAGCCAGGAAGTGTTCAACACGACGATTGAGGTGGACGTTGCCTGAGCTTCCCCGGCTGGAGGCCGCCGAAGCGGAGCGGATGCTGTTGAAGGCGGGATTCGTGTTGCTGCGGACCCGCGGGAGTCACCGGGTGTACGGTAAGGGAACGGCGCGCGTTGTGGTTCCGTTTCACCGGGGGAAAACGCTGCATCCCAAAGTGACGAAGCAGATTATTGACGCTATTGGACGGGCGGGCGAAGACAAGCAATAATGGCGCGGTTCGGGAGGAATTCCATGGGCACAATTACCAGACACCTAACGATAGCGCTCCCTTATGCCGCGATGGCGCCGGCGCTCGCCAATAGCCCACCACCAGGCTGGGGTTTGCGTTCGCCGGGCAGCTTGGCTTGATGCGGGAAGGCCTCCGCCCTTGGTTCCGCCACGGCGTTCGAGGCCCATGCGGTGGCTGGAGGGACAAATCGAATGCATGTAGACAGGTCATAAAATC
>PUOI01000535.1 GCA_003552765.1 Candidatus Hydrogenedentota bacterium
GCCGGCTGCATCCCCAAGCTGGAAAACGATTCGGTGGAGCACGTGGAAGCCGTCGAACAACTTCTCGACCAGGACAGCGATTTAGCAAAGCTGGCGGCGGTTCAACGGGTGCGTATGTTGGCGGCCAATGGTGGGGTAACCCCAGAGAAAGTGCGGGAAACGCAAGCCGGCATCGCCAATGACATCCAAGCCTTCGAGAACCTCATCGCGGGCACAACCAACCAAGGAGGCCATGAGCATGAAAACGTTGCGGCTCTTTCTGCAACCCGATAAGACCTTTCCTTCGTTCAACCGGCTGGGGTGGTTGCAATCCTCGTTGCTGTCGTTGCCCAACCATGGCCGTCTCCCTTGGCAAAAACCGAGGGGTTTCGTCTCGCGTTCAGCGGCTTCGTAAAGATTCCTCCGCGCGCCGCACTCACACCGTACGGAAAGCTCGGACAAATCCCCGCTTGTGCCGTGCTCATCGAGCCAGAGCTGGCGCTTGCAATTGTTGTCCTCGCCATGCACGAACCGCCACCAATCCAAGTCGTCGATGTGCCCCTTGGGACAAGCCCGGACAAAACGGGTCGCCACGACCTCCCTGCCGTCGAAACGGCCTTTCTCGTCGAGAGACTTGCGGTGGACAAGCCGGCGGGAGCGTTCTTTTTCAGCGGACACACTGTCCTCGTGGACCACAAACCACTCCGGAAACCGCCACACCCGGATTCCCACGTTAGGCGCGCCTGGATCGGTCCTCGCCGGGGGCGGCGCATACAATTCGGGCGCAAGAACGCCGGTCATGACGCGGAGTTTGTCCGTGAGACGCGGCTCAGTAATCTGGTCGAGGTCTTTCTTCTATGGCCACGTCTCCAGTCCCCCAATAATGGCCGAATCCCTGGGAAGATCGATAAGCGCCCCGGGGCCATAGGTTGTGATGAGCTGGCCTTGGCGAATCTGACCGTGCGCCTTCTTCTCCGTCATCGGTCTTCCCTCTTCGAACCGCCGGTCAGTGTCTCAAGGAATAGATTCACTTCCGGCTCAACATCCCGCAACGATCGGTTGGCCTTGAACTTCCTGTGATGTTCCGATTCGAATTCCGTATCCAACATGTCTCGAAGCAGCGGCTTGGGTCCCGTCGATTCATACTTCTGGTATTGCACCTCAACGCCGTATTCACTGTAGTCCTGCACCACCTTGACCCAGGAGTCCAGCAAATCCACTATGCGATCCTGCACGCTGCGCAACCGTTCGTCCCGTTCGTCCTCTTTCATGGTTTGAGATCGCACGCGCTCGGTGAATGCTTCCAGCAACTTGCGCTCAAGCTCCGAGCGGACAGCCGCGATACGTTTCACGCCCTGGGGCGGGGTAAGTTCCGGGCATTGATGACGCGCCAACCCCACCATCGCGCCCGGCAGCCCCCGGTCCAGCGCCCGCGCGGCGAAAGGCGTCACGCTGCCCGCCTCGACAGCGCGGTAGAAGGTCTCGTGGTAGTGTCGAAATCCCTCGTAATGCGAACGGTCGCGGGGCTTGTGAATATTCAATAGGGTGACCACCAGTCCCGGCCGGTTGTCAGCACGTCCCACGCGGCTTGTGGCCTGAATGTACTCGGCGTGGGTCTTGGGTTGGCCGAGCACGCCCATCAATCCGAGCCGGGCGATGTCCAAGCCCACGGAGATCATATTCGTCGCGATGGCGCAGTCCACGCGCTGCTTTCTATCGCTATATGGCGTCTCCAACCGCCGTCGCGCCTCCGCCACTTTGTTTGTTGGGACGCGCGACGTTAACTCCATAACCTCCGAGAACTTCTTGCGGTCTAGGAAAAGGCGGCCGTTCTCGCCAATGCGCCTGCGCGCGCCATAGGTCTTCAGCGCGTTCTGAACTTCTTCCTCGAGAATCCGCCGCGCCCCGCCGAGTTCCCGCAAGGCGTTGAAGTACCCGATCACGGTCATGTACGGGTCCGCGGGATTGTCTTCGTTTTCGTGGCCGCCCGCCTCGCGATACGCCCGTTCCGCCGCGCCCATAAGGGCTAGCCACACCCGCCGCATCATCGTCTTTGGGTTCTTGCCCTGGCCGCTACGCCCGCGTAGAGTTGAGCCGGCGTTTCGGAGGCGGGTTTTGTCTCGGCGAAGAATGAGTCCTTCCGGTTCGGTCCCGGCGGCGGAAACACTTGGGTCTGCGGGCGGGCAAAAAGCGCCTGAATCTGGTCGTTCGCGCGCCGCACCGTCGCCGTGGAAGCCACGATCTTGGGCCTGACTCTCTTGCCGTTCATCTCCCGCATGCACAAGGCTTCGATGGCGGTCTCGTAGAGGCCCGCCATCGTGCCGAGCGGTCCCGCGATCAGGTGCAACTCATCCTGAATCACAAGGTCCGGAGGCGGCAACGGCGCCGGAAGCGGTTTGCCTTGGCCTGGGTCGGCGGGGCCATAAAACCCATCGCTCTCGTAACGCTCCGCGCCGCCGAGCAACAGGCCCGCCCGCGCCATGAAGGGCAACGAGGCGAACTTGTCCACGGTGGCGATCAAGAAGGCGGGCAAACGCCGGTAAAGGGGCTCATCCACCGCCACGATGGGGAGGGCTCGGTCTCCCGTGAAGTCGCACTCGGGGTTCACGCATACCACGCGCAATTCGCGGGGATGATGGCTGTTGGGGTGGAGGCTGAATGAATTCCTATCAAAGGGCTCGCCACACCACGGGCAGTTTTCCAAGGGTATTGGCGATGGCCTGGATTTCGGTTCCCCTTTGTAGGCGGTCACTTTCGTCCGGGCCGTGTCCTGCCGCTTGTCGCCTTTGTAGCCCATGAAGTTGGGCGTGGCCGCTTTTCCCACCCACAAACCGATCTCGAAAGGCCACTCGCCGTAGCGCCGAGGGTTTTTCTTGCGTTCCAGCTCCAACGCGCACACGAGACCGGCGGCGCGGCCGAGCTGGTCCAGCGTAAGCAAGCGCAAGGTATACCGCATAATGACGCTCACGCCCGCGCCCGCGCCCGCGCGGCCCTCCTCTTCGGGATGGCGCAGCCGCCGCAACACCATGGCGAAGGCCGCGAGGCCCAGGTAGGCCTCCGTCTTGCCGCCGCCGGTGGGAAAGAAGAGGAGATCCACAATCTCGCGCTCGCGATGGGTAGGGTCCGCCAGGCCGGGCAGATTCAAAAGGATGAACGCAAGCTGGAACGTGCGCCATCGCGGCGGGGTGTCCGCGCCAAGCCGTTGCCGCAACGCGCGCGCCACGGCCCGGTTCGCCACACAGAACGCATCCAGGGCGTCGGGATCGTTCACAAGAATCCGGATGCCCCGCTCAATGCGTTCGGCTGCATTGTCTGCAAAACGCAACAACTGCTCGCCCGTCTTCTGACGTTTTTCGTTCAAGGGCGGCAATTGATCGGCCTGCGCCGCGATCTACTCCCTGTACCGGGTCACGAGCCGGCCAAGCGCCGCCTCGGCCGCCGCCCCATCTTCAAGGGCGCCGAGCGCGTCCATGGAAAGCTCCACGCCTTCCGTGTCCACCGTCTTCGTTTTTTCAACTTGGGCGGTGGGAATCCACGCCGTCCGGATGACATGGCACTCACCGTTGACCAAATCCCACTCCGCCGACACGCCATGGCCCGTGGCGTATTCCGGCGTGTCCCGGTAATGCAGATCGGCCACGCGCTGATCCCAATCGGTATCCATGCCGCGCGCGCTCCGCAAGTCCGGCCGGGGCGCGAAAGAGGGTTCCCCTCGCGCCTCGATCTCGGCTTGAAACACGTACGCGGCATCCGGCTGGTCCGCGTTCGGTTCACGATGGTTCACCAGAAAGATCGAGACGGAGCGCGTGCCCGTGGGGATGTGTTCCGCGATCTCAGGGGCGTCGATGACGTCCTCCCGCACATGAAGCTGAAGACCTTTCCCGCACTTCCAGGGACGTGGCTGGCGCCTCGGACGATGTCGTGGTCATGTGACGGATCCCCCTTTTCTATATCCGGACGAAAGCGCAAGCGAATTAGACAAGATGTACAAGATTAACAAGAATGCTTCGTGGGGTTCATCAACGCCGCTTCATTAGCGGGTCAACTGGGCAGCCAGCCCTTCTCGGTCAATACCTCCTGCGCCAACAGAATCTGTTCCTCGGAAAACTGCTTCTTGCGGGCTCCCCAAGCGTAGAAGGCTTTAACGACCCCGTCGGAGTCCGGCGTGCCTTCGCGCGTGACAACC
>PUOI01000157.1 GCA_003552765.1 Candidatus Hydrogenedentota bacterium
ACGGCGCCGGCGGCGAGATTGAGCAAGTAGATCAACCCGATGAAGGCGATCAGCATGGTGGCGATGTTGAGGGCGAGCTTTAGTCCCTCGGATGCGCCCTGCGCCGCCGCGTCCACGACGTTGTGGCTGTCGACGGGCACATCGATCGTCTCGCCTTCCTGCGTCTGGGGCGTCTCGGTTTCCGGCACCATGAGCTTCGAGATGAGGATGGCGGCGGGCGCGCTCATGAGGCTGGCCGCCACAAGGTGGCCCGGCTCGGCCCCAAACGTGGCGTACACCACCATGACGCTGCCCGCGATGGTCCCCATGAACGTGGTCATGAACGTGCACAGCTCGGAGCGCGTCATCTTGGCGATGTATCCGCGCAGGGCGGTGGTCGATTCGATGCCCAGGAAGATGAGCAACGCCGCGCCGAAAGTCTCCGCGCCCGAGGTCCGCAAGGTGCGGCGCATCACCCACGCCACGGCCCGGACAAGCGCCTGAATCACGCGGAGGTGATAAAGAATAGCGGACAGGGACGCCACGAAGATGATGACCGGCAAGACCTGAAACGCGACCGCGTCTCCTTCCACGGCTGCGGGGCCAAACACGAATTGCGCGCCTTCCATCGTGGCGTCGGTCAATACCCCCACCACGGCGTCGACCCCGGCGAAAAAGGGGCGCGCCAACCCCGTCTGCAGCACAAGCAGGGCGAAGGCGAACTGAAGCCCCAGGCCCCAGAGCACGATGCGCCACGGCACTACACGGCGGTTCTCGGACATGAGCCACGCCAGACCGAGAAACACAATCAGCCCAACGAGACTAAGCAAACGCAACACGGCGTCGTCTCCTCCTTTCGCGAAAACTCCCATTGCCTTGGGGCGATTTTCTTCTAGCGAACCCCATTCAACGCGCAAAACCGATCGAGCCGGAGTCTACCATAATTCCCCGCGCCTGTTCCCCCTTTTCCGAAGCGAACATTGCTTGTCCTAAACAGTCAGAGGTAGCTATGTCGTTCACCTCGGGAAGGACAATAAGCCAGAGCGTCAGAATCACAGCCCGAAGGGCTTGAAACACAATAGCCCAGGGCAATCGCCCTGGGAAAGTGAGGAACCTCATGTTCAGCCCTGAAAGGGCGTAACATAGACTCGCACCCGCCTGTAACGCCCTTTCAGGGCTGGTGGAGGGGAGGCCCCATTTTCCCAGGGCGATTGCCCTGGGCTGTTGTGTATTGGCCCTTTCAGGGCCGCTTTGGCTCATCGCAAAACGCTCTTCTTATCCAGCACATCATATCAGGTTGGACTTGATTACGAACCTCACAATGAGGCGGCCCTATTGAACTGAATCGGCCCCGTTCGTTCGTGTTTAGGACAACAGTACGAAGCGAGGTCAAGGGGGATGTCAACCCGCATCGCGCGTCCTGTTCCTCCGGCATTCCCTGGCTTTCCGGGTGCGGGCGCGGGGTTGACAGGGGAGCAGCTCTGGTATAGTGTAGCGGTCATCCTGTTCTGGGACTATTCTCCATAAAGACTGACTGAACTCGCGGAAGGGGAAACGGACTCATGATTATTACGCTGGGCGACGCAATTATCTTCGTGGCGTTTCTCGCCCTGGTCATTGGCATATCGCTGTACGCATCGCGGGGCGAGAAGGCGGGCGGGGAAGCCTATTTCCTTGCTGGACGCCGCCTGGTATGGCCCCTCATCGGCTTCTCCCTTATCGCATCAAACATCTCCACGGAGCATTTCGTGGGGATGGCGGGCGACGGCTTTGGACCGCGCGGGTTGGCGGTGGCCAGCTTTGAATGGATCGCCGCCGTCGCCTTGGTGGTGATGGCGTGGTGGCTGCTGCCCAAATTCCTCCAAGCGGGCATCTACACCATGCCGCAGTACCTGGAATACCGCTACGACAGCCTGACGCGCACCCTCATGGCCGTCGTCCTCACGCTGCTCACCATCTTCGCGTTGCTCGTAACCGTGCTCTATAGCGGCTCACGCGGGCTCGATGGCGTCTTCGGGTTCAGCGACATGGCCGTCGAGCATTTCGGCATGAGCCGGGGGGCCGCCGTGTTTTGGACCACCTGGGCCGGGGCATGGTTCATAGGGATCTGCGCGGCCGCCTACACCATCTATGGCGGGCTTCGCGCCGTGGTGTGGTCCGACCTGCTTCAGGGCGGCGCGCTGTTGCTGGGCGGCGCATTGGTGCTCTATCTTGGGCTGAAAATCGTTGGCGGCGGCGAGGTTACGGAGTTTGGCGTCGAAGGCGGCAGCGTGTTCGAGGGATGGCGTACCTTCGCCGCGGAGAACGAAGACAGACTCAGTGTGGGCCTGCCCGCCCGTGACCCCGTGCTTCCCTGGACCGCCCTGTTCACCGGGATGCTCATTCCGAACATCTTCTATTGGGGCATGAACCAATTCATCGTTCAGCGCACGCTGGGGGCCAAGTCCCTGGCCGAGGGCCAGAAAGGGATCTTCCTGGCCTGCGCCTTCAAACTTGTCATGCCGTTCATCATCATCGTGCCCGGCATCATCGCGTTTCAGCTCTACGGCGACACCATTCTCGAGCGGGCCGGCGGCGACATGGGGCGCGCGGGCGAGTTGGCCTACCCCCATCTCATCGCCCAAATCATGCCCCCCTTGCTGCGGGGCGTCATGCTCGCCGCGCTGGGCGGCGCCGTCATGTCCACGTTCAACTCCGGCATCAATTCGGCCGCCACCATGTACACCGTGGACATCCACAACACCTTCGTGAACAAGAACACAACCGGGCGGCAGGAAGTCTACATCGGCCGGACCGCCACGGCGATCATCGCGCTCGTGGCCTGCGTGATGGCCCCCCTGCCCGGCCTGTTCGAGGGCGTGTTCCACTACATCCAAGAGATCTGGGGCTTCATCTCCCCGGCCGTTGTCACCGCCTTCATCGTGGGCCTGGTGGTTCCCCGGGCGCCAGCGCTCGCCGGGCGCGTGGCCCTCATCCTCGGGCCTCTGCTCTACGCCTTGTTCCGCGTGCCCGGCTGGGTGATGAGCGGGCTGGGATTTGGCTGGGAGGACGGCGCCGTCGTCCGCAACGAGGAAGCCGCCGGCGTTGCGGCGGAAGTGGCGTTCCGTTTCTTCACGATGCCCTATCTGCACCACATGTTCATCACATTCTTGGTGCTGGCCGCGATCATGGGCGTCATCACATGGCGCAGCCCCCTGTCCGAACCGCGCACGATGCCCGTCTCCAACATCGACGTACAGCCCCATCCCCTGCGCTACGTCTACGGCGGCCTCATACTCGCGGCCGTGCTGGTGTTGTACATCATCTTTTGGTGAAGGAGGCCGCGAAACCCCACGGCGGACGCGCTGGCTCCGTTGTAAGCAGGGCCAAGGGTTCAAGCCCCTTCTCCAGCGCCACATAAGACATTGCCCAACAGGGGGTTACGAGAGTGCGGCTCTCGTAACCCCTTCTCCTTTCGTCCATCCGAAGCGTACACACAGCGGGTGTTATTCACCCAACAAGCGATCAACTCAAATCCGTCTTGAAACGGGCCGGTGCTTGCGCTCGGGGCTCAGCATGCTGTATGCTTGTTCAGCATACCTTACGCCCTGAGCTGCATAGCAAACAAGCGTCGCATTGGTGGAGAAAGGAAGGAGCAAAAGATCTATGAAAGCCGCGAAAGCCATTGTCGCATTGGCCGTGCTGGCCGGGATTGTCATCGCATTCATCGGCGTTGCGTATGAGGGCGACCGTTTGGTCGTGTACTCGGGCCGCAGCCAGAGTCTGGTGGAGCCCATCATCGAGCAGTTTCGGGAAGAGACCGGGATCCGGGTTCAGGTGAAGTACGGCACGACGCCGCAGCTCGCCATGACGCTTCGCGAGGAAGGCGAGCGCAGCCCGGCCGATGTGTTCTGGGCGCAGGAGGCGGGCGCCTTGGAGGCGTTGGACGAGGAGGGGTTCTTCTCGGCGCTTCCGGCCGGCGTCTTTGGTGACAGCAATCCGGCGGTGCGGCATGCCGGGGACCATTGGGCGGCTACGTCGGGCCGCGCGCGGGTGTTGGCCTTCAACACGGACCGGGTGAGTGCGGACGAGCTGCCGGGCGATGTGCGGGAGCTGACGGAGCCCGAGTGGGAGGGCCGCGTGGGCTGGGCGCCGTCCAACGGCTCTTTTCAAGCCTTTCTCACGGGCATGCGGCTGATTCACGG
>PUOI01000438.1 GCA_003552765.1 Candidatus Hydrogenedentota bacterium
GGCTACATCTACGCCGAGATCCCGCGTGAAGCCTTTGATGGCGGTCCGCTCGACATCCACGGCCGCCGCTCCGGCACACTGGTGGCGTGGATGAAGTTCACGGGTTCCCGCCATTTCGTGGCCGGGATATGGGACGAAGGCGGCTGGGACCGCTACCAAGGACGCCGTCAATACGCCCTCTTCGGCGGACTGTTCGGAACGGGCGGCATCACAGCCCACATCTCCGCGACGGGGGCGGCGAGCTATCCCCAATCGACGGCGAGCGGTTCCCAATACGCACGGAAGCGGGCCCTGGATGGAGCGGATTTCCCCAATGACCGGTGGGTGACGATGGCGATGACCTGGGATGCGGATACCGAGGAAGTCACCGCCTGGCTCGATGGCGTGGCCACGCCGAAGACGCTGACGGACCCCGTCGCCGAGAACGCCTTGCAACCCGAGGAGCCCCTCAGCGCGAACCCCTATCATTTTCCATGGCCGATATACGCGCCCCGGTCGTTCATCCTCAAATTCAACGGCTACAACGTAGCCGATACCGGCATCGCCGAGCATTGGCTGGAATGCGATCTGGAGAACCGGCAAATCACGTATGGCCGCCACGGACCCGAACAGGCAACCGGCGCGTACGAAATCGAAGTTGATTATGAACGCGACGGGGACGGCCTGCTGTCTGAACCATTGGTCACGCAGGCCGTGAAAGGGGCCACCCTAACGCTTCCGCAAGACATCGGCGTGCGCGACGGAGACCACGTCGTGGCCACCCTGAGTAGGAACGGTGAACAAGTAGGGACGACGGTGCGGCGAAGCATCCGGCCCGGCGCGCCCTTCACGTTTGGCCGCGCCCTCGGGCTGGGGGAAGAGGACGCCATCGACCATGGATCAGAGTTGGCGATTGACGGTGTTGCCGTGTACGATCGCCCGTTGACCGAGGAAGAACTGCGCTCCATCAGCTTCACGGCGGAACCGCCGCGCGAATGAACCGCCGCATGGCGAAACGCACAAGGAGACACCATGACGATTTCCGTGGAGAAGCTCGACGATAAGACCTTCAATGTCACGGTAAACAAAAGCGGCACGACGCAGCACAAAGTCACGGTGCCGGATGACTATCATCAGAAGCTCACCAAGGGCCAGATTTCCAAGGAAGAACTGGTGAAGCGCTCGTTCGAGTTTCTACTTGAACGGGAACCCAACACCAGCATACTGCGCTCGTTCGACTTGCCGGTCATCAACCAGTACTTCCCCGAATACGAGCGCACAATCGGCGCGTGATGTCCGCGCCTTGGTGCCTCTTCAGTACTCAGATTGCGGATGTCCCGATTGCGACCCTGATAAGGGCCGCAGGACCTTGGTGTACACAGCTGATGTCTCCCCTGCCAACGAGTTGTTGGAGCATGCGTCATGCATGACATTCCGCCCCATCCGTCATCCCCGCGAAGGCGGGGATCCACCGGGCGCGTCTCGCTCTTGGGATTTGGATCCCCGCCTTCGCGGGGATGACGGCGAGGGATTATCCACGGATTAGGGGCTGCAGAGGCGCTAGCACGCTATCCGCTTTGAATTGCCAGGTAGCCTGTATCGTTGGCGGTGACGTAGCACGGGCTTCCAGCCCGTGATTCATGGCCTGGAAGGCCATGCCACCTCCTACCGCGTTCACTTCGCCATGCTATCCCGAATCAAGTCCATCCCGTAGGGATGACAGCCGGTAGCCGGGGGTTGAGGCCACGTGCGATAGCATGCGGGCGATACCCCCGGAAACAGACGCACCCGATGCCGGCCCCTTTAGGGGTCGCAGCAGCTGCGTGCACAAGCGTTCCGGGACTGGGGTCGTTCTAGATGTCTACCCACGCATGGGGGCCACGGCTCAATCGTGAATCTTCATGGCGCTGAAGGCGCCACGGGGAGTAGCATGGGGCAAGCGAAGCGCAGCCCCAGGATTTACGTCCCCCCGCGTGTCCGTCCCGAAGGGACGGAAGAAACGCGCGGTGTTTGCTTCGGTCCCTTCAGGACCGATATTTCGTAGGCGGCCTGTGACCTAGGGCTGCGCTTCGCTTGCCCTAGGCTACTCGCTATGGCGCTTTCAGCGCCGTACACGCCCGCGGTTGAGGCATGGCTTCCGTGGCACGAAAACGCCTTGCTGGCATAATCAAATCCATCCCGTAGGGATGACAGCTGGTAGCCGGGGTCGTTATAGACGTCCACCCACGCATAGGGGCCAGGATCCATCCAGTATTGGTTGTGAACTCCAAGACGTAGCACGGGCTTCCAGCCCGTGATTCATGGCCTGGAAGGCCATGCCACCTCATAGGGACACTCACCACGTTTAGGCTTGGCGCTCCACTACCATCATTCGCTATCATCCAGGGCGTCGGCGAAAAGTTCGGCGATGTGGATCGCGGCGGTATCGGTCATGTCGTCAATTTGACTGCGGCAGCTCGTGCCGGTTGCGACGACGGTGGTTCCCGCCTGCAGATTCTGAACCTGATCCGCGAGGTGACGGCCCGTCTGGATGGAGAGGCCGTATTTGTCCGCGCGCATGCCGAAGGTCCCAGCCATGCCGCAACAAGCGGTGTTGAGCGTTGTAACAGCGCTGTTGGGGAGGAATCGGGCGAGCCGTTCGAGCAACTTCGTATCCGCCAGCGTCTTGGCGTGGCAATGCCCGTGGATGGCCACCCAGTGGTAGCCCTCCGCGAACGGCAGGGCCGCGGGTTCTTTCTCAAGAAGTTCGAGCATGAACTCCTCAAATAGGTAACAGCGTTCCGCTATCTCCGCCGCGCCCTCCAGTTTCAGCTCGCGGTAATCCTGCCGGAACATGGAACAGCACGAGGGTTCGAGAAAGAGAATGGGAAGCCCAGGGAACTCCTCCCGCAACAGCCGAAGATTGCGTTCTCCGCAAGCGGCGGCATGGTCAAGCCGTCCCACGCTGAAGGCGGGCCGCCCGCAGCACGCGCGGTTTTGAACGATCTTTACTTCATGGCCCGCTGCTTCCAGCACTTTCACCGCCGCTTGGCCGATTTGAGGTTCGTAGTAACGGACGGACGTGTCATCCCACAACACCACCGTTCCCCGCTGACCCTTTGTAGATATAGGCCGGCGGGCGAACCAGCGATCAAAACGCTGCCGGGTGAACGGAGGGAGCGTGCGTTGCTGGCTCACGCCGATCACGTTCTCCGTAACCTTCTTGACCCAGCCCCATTGTAGACTTCGATTCACCAATCCCGGCGCGAGGCAGCCCAATCGCCCAAGCCGATCCGGGTTGCTCAGGACCTTATTGCCGAAGCGTAGCCCGTGCTTCTGTTGCCGCGCATGCAAAAGTTCGGCCTTGAGCAAGGCCAAGTCGACATTCGAGGGACACTCCACTTTGCACGCCTTGCACGCCAGGCAATTGCTCAACGCTTCGTCTAGCGCGGGTGACAGCAAGGGATCGCCGCTGTCGCGCAACCGTCCGTCCAATACGGCGCGGATAGTATTGGCCCGGCCTCGGGTGGACATAATCTCTTGGCCGGTCGCGATGTACGTCGGACACATGGACGGGTCGAGCTTCACGCAGGCCCCCGCCCCGTTGCATTGCTCCAGGTTGGCCACAAAGGATTCATCACGATCCACGAAGCCCAACACGGGATCAAACGGCGTGGGAACGGCGTATCCCTCGCCCCATCGGAGGTCACCGTCGAAGCGGTAAGTCCCGTCCCCTATGATCTTGCCGGGATTCATGCGGCGCTCAGGATCAAAGACGTCCTTCACTTCGGTCATTGCGGCCATGAGATCCTCGCCGAGATGCTCCGGGAGAAACTCCGTCCGGGCGATGCCTACCCCATGCTCGGCGGCTATCGACCCCTTGAACTGCTTGACCAATCCCGAGACTTCCTCGGCCAGCTTCCGGTACTTTGCGATGTCCTCCGCCTTGTGCAGATCGATTACGGGACGAACATGGAGCAGCCCCGACGCCGCGTGCCCGTAGAAGGAACCATGGAGGCCTAGCGGCTCCATGATCTCGTGCAGTCCGTTAACGTAGTCCGGCAACTGCTCCGGACGGACGGCCGTGTCCTCGATGCCCGCAATGGGTTTCGCCGGTCCCTTGCAGCCCGTCAGCAGGCTCAGGCCGGCCTTGCGCATCTCCCAAACGCTCGCCATCTCCGCGGCTTCCCGCGTAAGCA
>PUOI01000479.1 GCA_003552765.1 Candidatus Hydrogenedentota bacterium
CGTGCAGCACACGCCCCGGAGCGCGGGCGGCGACGCCTTCGCGATTGAATGGGCCGTGGACGCCAACGGAGAACCGGCCGGCATCACCGAGTTCCAATACATCCGGCTCACCACGCTGGTGGATCGCCAGATGGGGATGCTCGGGACCTCGTCCTCCGAGATCATGGCCGTCGGCGCCGTCGCGCCGGAGGTGGACACCAGCGGCAACGGCATCCTCGACGCATGGGAGCGCTACGTGGGCACGGATCCCGAGCGTCCCGAGAACACGGTGCTTCCGCTTGAGATCCCCGCCATCGAGGGAGGAAGCAGCCCTGGCGCGGCTCTTGGCGAGGCGGAAGACTCGGACGGCAACCGGATCCGGCTTTACGCGGGCGAGCGCCGCACGGACGACGATCGCAACTTCAATGTCATCGTGGATACTCGCGCGACGGACGATCCCGGCGGGGCGCTGCCGGAAGACGGCTACGTGAAGAGTGAAGCCGTGCGCGTATTCGAGGCCAGCGAGAGCGATTTCGTGGAGGCCGGCATCGAGCCCGCTCGGTTTACGATTGCCTATCGGGCGGAGGATATCGCCGGACTTGACGAGGACGGGTTGCGGCCTTTCCGGCACAGCGACGGCCAGTATGTGGCGCAGGACATCACGGACGTTGAAGTCAGTCCCGGCCGGGGCGTTGTGAGTTTCCGAAGCCGGTACCCGGGGACCTACATCCTCGCCGCGCCGGAAGGCGAAGGGGCCGGGGAAACGCCCGGAGAAACGCCCGAACCGGAAGGCGAAATTGTCCTTACCGCGGATCCGCCCGAGTCCATGCCGGCGGATCCCGAAGCCACAGTCGCCATCACGTCGGACGAAATCTTTGACGGCGACGGCGATCCCGTAAGCGACGGGACCTTGTTCACGGTGGTGACCACCAGCGGCGAGATCGTCTCATCCGACGCCGATCCCGAGCGTGAAGGCGTCCAGGCCGCCAGCGAAGGGGGGCGCATCGAGTTCATTGTCCGGCCAGGCGCCGTGGCTGGGGGTGTTTTCCTCAGCGCTTCTTCCGTGGAAGGCTCGGCCTACGGGGCATTGGAGTATGTCATTGAGCCTGGGCCACCCGCTCCGCCAGCGCCCCTTCGTGTGGGATCGCCCGAGGGCGAGGACCCCGTCACCCTGCCCGTGACCGTGGGGCCGGTAAGCGATACCTATGGTAACACAGTGCGCGACGGAACGTTGCTCACCGTCGCGGCGGAGAGCGCCGTCATCGTGTCGGGCGATGCGGACGAGAGCCAGCCCGGTCATCAAGTCGTGCTTTCCGGCGGCCAAGCCACGTTCTATGTGGAAGTGGCCCCGGAAGAAGAAACATTCACCGTACGCGCCTTCGGCGACAGCGAGCAAGTTGATCCCCTTGGCGAGCGAAGCTTTTCCAGCGCGGGCTTTACGCCCATGCCGCTATCGCCGCCTCTCACAGGGTTACTTGTGGGCGGGGCCCTGCTCGCAATGGGCGCCCGGCGCGTATCACGAGGTCCGAGCCATGCATAATCAACGCGGAATGACCCTCATCGAACTGCTTATCGTGATTGGCATTATTGCGCTGCTCGCGGCGATCTTGTTGCCCGCGCTTTCCCGCGCGCGGCAACAGGCCCGCTCGGTGCAATGCTTCAGCAACCTCCGGCAGCTCTATCTCGCCAACACGATGTACGCCAACGAGTGGAACGGCCGCTATGTCCCCGCCGCTCCCGACATCCACGACGGATTTGGCGGGCGCGTGCGGTGGCATGGCGTACGCGAAACAGCGGACGGAACCAGTGAGTTTGATCCCGACATGGGCCCGTTGGCGGAGTATCTCCCCGACGCCCGCGTCAAGGAGTGCCCCGTCTTTCTCGAATACAGCGAGGCGGGCGATGTCATGAACGCCTTTGAATCGGGCACCGGCGGGTACGGCTACAACCACACGTATATCGGCGGCAACTACGCGGGTTTTGATTGGCAACGCGCGCCCGAGCACCCCATTATGGACATCCACATTCAGAAACCATCCCAAACCATCATGTTCGCGGACGCCGCCTTACCGCAAGACGGTTACCTCATCGAATACGGGTTTCTGGAACAGCCGCATTACGTTAGCCCGGAGAGTCCTCAAGGCCACCCAGAGTTTGGCTTCATGAATCCCAGCCTCCATTTCCGGCACAACGGCCGCGTCAATGTCCTCTGGGCCGATGGCCACATTTCGAGCGAACGCTGGGAATGGGGGCCAAAGGAGAACATTTACGGCGGGAACAACCGGCGCTGGGGCATCGGCTGGTTTGGACCGAAGAATAACTACTACTTCGACCACGGCTCCAAAATGGGGTACGGCTCCCAACCCGAAGAGTAGAACGTTCCTCCGCCGCAGCGCAAGCCCAATCCGGCCAACTCGTGGTTCCAGCTACGCCGGGTGGCATGGCCTGGAATAAGGGCTAACCACAACCGAAAAACCGGACAGCGCACCAGTACCTCTTCAGCCCCTAATCCGTAGTTCCGGCCTGAAGGTTGGGTGTAAGTTGTTATCACACATGGACTTGGGATGTCTAGGAAATGCGTGGATAATAAGAAGATCTCAGGTAAAAGGCTCTTGACGCAGAGTGGTGGGCGAAAGACGCGCCGGAGGCGCGACAGCAAGTAGCGTGGGGCAAGCGAAGCGCAGCCCCACGTAAGAGGTTCCCTACGAATCGGTCCTGAAGGGACCGAAGCGGCCACCGCCCCTTTGTTCCGTCCCTTCAGGACGGACGTGCGGGGGGGACGTCCACCCTGGGGCTGCGCTTCGCTTGCCCCGGGCTACTTGCTCAAGCGCTTTCAGCGCCTTATACGCTTTCGGTTGAGCTATGACTACCGTAGCATGAGGCGCGGTGCGGATCATGCCTGAAATACGCGGTTACATGGGAACATCACGCATTTATCGCGGGTATTAAGTCCTTCATACACAAGAGTTTACGGCGAAAAACCGCTTGGAACGAAGGCCTAATTGGAAGATAATCCCCCTCCGTCATCCCCGCGAAAGCGGGATGACGGAGGGGGCGGTAACCCCGGACAACGCCTGGATAGCCGCCGTGGTTTGATTACTCCTCCTTCGCCGTGGTCAGTTCGTTCAAAGCCGCATAAACGGCGGGATCGTCCTCGGCTCCGTTGAACTCGAACGGATACTTCTGGTTCACCTCCAGCTCCATCAAGCCCCACGATGCCCCGTGTTCGACAGAAACGCGGGCGGCCTCGGCCCCTTCTTCTCCAACCTTCATATCTTCGTTGCAGACAATGGGACGGCCGAGATGGGTCAAGCGCTCAATGCGATCGGGTATGTCTTCGAGCGCAGTGTGATTGAAGTGGATCAACATGAAGTCGGAGGCGTCCGCGACGATGCCGTCGAGCGTTCCGCCACCCGTGCCGCTGGTGGAAACATAGATTCCCGGCGCCGCCGCTCTCGCCAGCTCCATGAGTTCCACCTGCCCCTCGGCCGTTTGGAGAAGCTCATGACTGAAGCCGCCGTGGCCGTACTCGTTCGCAATCTCCACCACCACATGCTCGTAGCCTTGTTCTTCTATCCACTCCATGGCGTTGCGGGTGGCGTTACGAATGGCGTCATTGCCTTCGAATACCCCGTCCTGACGCTGATAGAAGAAGCCAAGGATGGCCACGATTCCATGCGCGTTGCAGGCGTCGAGGACCCGCGCCATCCGTTCCATGTACTCCGGCCTAAGGCCGCCGTCCGGCTCGAACGCGGTGTTCAATGCGTCTTCGTAGCCCGGATAGCCGCCTTGAAGGTTGAAGGTAAACGCCCGGACGCCGTGTTCGGCGTATTCGGGGATGGCTTCGATGAAGGCGTCCGTGTTCCCATCCGGATCGAAGTCATCCCGGTTGCGGTCCTCGAAAGTCGCGTTGACCATGCGCACATTCATGAGCAACCCTTCCGCGGGCGCGCCGGGATACGTGACCTCGCTATTGATAAGCCAGCGATCGCCGTCAATTTCGACCCGCGTGCGGTTTGACGGGTTGGCCCCATGATCGCTGTTGACGGCGGCCATGATCAGACGCACCGCCTGATTCGACATCGTGTCCGGATTGCCCGGACTATCGTCGTGGTCGTCGATGTGCGAATCGTTCCACACTACGACGAGGCCGTGCGACGGGAAAACGAAGAGATTGC
>PUOI01000280.1 GCA_003552765.1 Candidatus Hydrogenedentota bacterium
CCTCAACAGCCCGCCGCCCAATCGAGCCATGGACCTCAGGCGTGGTAAGGTTCACAATAAGCTCGATCTCTGGATCGGCCAGGATCTCGTCCACGGAACAGGCGCGGGGCACGCCAAACTCCCCGGCCCGCGCCTTAGCCCGGTCGAGGTCCTTATCGGCGCACGCCACAATGGTATAATCCTCGAACACGCTCCCGTTCTGAAGATAGATGGGCGAAATGGCGCCACAACCAATCACACCGGTTCGCACCGCTTCCATGGGGTTGTGTTTCCTTAGTTGTGTGATCACTCAATATGGTCAATTGATCAAGGCCACGTGGGCCGCGTCCTATCGGGCGCGTTTTGTTGAAAATAAAATCATAACATAGCCGGTTTCGTTTGCTACAACGGACGACTTACCACGCAAGCTAACAATAATGACATCATATCTTCCCGATCCTTACAAGCCCGCAAGCCTGCGCGACGCCGCACGAATCGCAGCGGTTCTCAAAGAGAGCCCAGCCAGCTACAACGCCCTCCATCGCGCCGTTGGGGCCGCGCAGAACCATGGGATCACGCTGGGGCGGCTCTTCGCGCTGCCACTGGAACAGCTTGCCCGCCTCCCGGAAATGGCATGTGGCTCCATGGCGCGCATCACGCGCTCGATCGCGGACTGCTCCGAGCACCGCGTGGACGATATGGAACAATGCATGCGGCTGCTTATGGAGGCCAACGTGCGCGTCCGCACGGCTTGGGACGGCGCCTATCCCACAGCGCTCAGGGACCACCTAGGGATGCATGCCCCACCCTTATTGTTCCTCGTGGGCGATGAGAACGTGTTGAATCTGCCGGGGCTGGGCATCGTCGGGACCACCAGGCCCGCGTCGGTTACGGTTGACGCCGCCAGCAACTGCGCGGGGGTGGCGGCGGAGACGGGTTGCGCCGTGGTCAGCGGGGGCGCCAACGGCGTGGATCAAACCGCCCAGCAAAGCGCCCGGCTCTACAACGGCGGCGTGCTTCAGGTGTTGCCCCACGGGCTTCGCCCGCCTGTGGACGGTGGATACGAAGCCGTTCCGAATGAACTCATCATAACGTCCTACTTACCCCATGAGGCGTGGGCGTCCTATCGGGCCATAAGCCGGAATGACATCATCGCCTCCCTTTCAAGAGCCGTCTGCGCCCTCGAACCCCGGCGCAATGAGGGCGCCGCCCGGACAGCGCGAGTGGCATTGGACCAAGGGAAACCAGCCTGGGTGTACCCCCACACAGGAAGCGGCTCCAGCGCACTTCGCAAGCTGGGCGCTCAATGCTTGCCGGTAATGCCCGATGGTTCACTCGATGATGAGCGTTTTCAAGCGCAACTCGCGAATCTCCCCGCAAACCAGACTGCAACGTCCATGCAAGGCGAACTGTTCTAAGAAAGCGCCCGGGCTGTCCAGTACGTTAGCGCCCCTGGATTCCTTCGCCGCCGATGCGGAAATCGATGGTGTGCATTCGGCTCTGGGACAGCCGCTGGATGGGGCGCCGCGGGCGAAGGAGGGGTTTTTGCTCTTTTCGCTTCACGGCTTCGTGGGGAATGGACACCCCGAGATCCATGAAGCCGCCTTCGTCCTGTGTATTGCGCACTACTTCAGCCGCGATGGGACGCGCCAAGGGTTCGCTGAATTCGTCGTCGCGCATGAGCTGGATGCGCACTTCCGTGCCCGGCGGCAAGTCCTCCAGCATCCGAATGCGCATCCCGTACGGGGAAACGTCGAGCGCCACGCCGTGCAACTTCATTTCCGGCATTTCACGGGGCCAGACCAGGCATGGGCGGAATATTTGCGTGCGGCGGACGATGCGTCTGCCCCGCCACAGCGACTTTCGGTCTGGCGACAAAAACATATCGTCTGGCACGATGTCTTGCTCCTTTAAGCCGGTGGTCCTAAACCTGAAACGTGCGCCTATGATACACTAGAGTGGCCTGAAAAGGCGATTTCAACACACAGCGCCCCAGCTCGCATCGAACCGGACGTAAAGGGTTATATGGCGTTTTCTCGACTGCTTTTTCTTGGCGCCGCCGCTTGCGCGGCGTGTCTCGCGAGTTTTCCCCTTGAAGCGGAGGGATGGTTCAGCCGCGGCGAACCCGGCCCCGAGGAACTGTACGGCGATCTCGCGGCGGTGACCCTGGAGAGCGAGACCGAACACACGAAATGGGCGGAAAGGCTGCCGGGGGATCCTTTGCGCGTGGTGTTTGTTGTCCCGCGTTCGGCGGCGCGGGACGTGGTGGAAATAGCGCAGCGTTTCCCAATGCGGTACTCGGTGGTCCCCCTGTGGCGGCCAAACGCCCTCGCTCCCCCATCCGAAGCCGGGACCGCGGATTACCCCGCCCTTCAGCAAGACCAACGCGTCGCCGAATTCCTCGACGCTCTGAACGCGCCTTTGGATGCAATCCTTGTAGGCAACGTGGAGCTTGACGGCCTGCCGGAAGGATTCGCCGATGGCATTGGTCAACGGGTCCGCGAGGGCGCCGGCTTGCTGTGGTTTCATCATGGCGCCGGGGAGTCCCGTGCGCCAGCCGTGTTGGGCGATGAGTACGAGAGCGTTTCCGTGCCCAATTGGGTTACCTCGGGAATCGGAGAACAATTCACCCCCGAATGGGCAGACGGCTTCTCTTTCCTCAAAATGGGCGTCTTTGGAGAAGGCCGCGTAGCCGAGTTTGCCTACGACGGGCAGGCCGCGGAGACGCACTTCGTGCTTCCCGCCTTCACCAATCCCCACTCCGCGCGGCTCCCCTACTTCGACACCTATCTCTCCCTTGTGGGCCGCGGCCTATTGTGGGCCGCGGATCGCGAACCCGAGGCAACCATTGCCTCGGTGGAATCAACCGGCCCAGAAGGCCCGGACGAACTCGAGGCGCCGCCCGATCTCCCCGAGCCCTTTCTTCAAAGGATGCGGGACGCCTCGCTGGCCCAGGTATTCCGGCCATACAGGCTGCGTTTGTCCGAACCGGCTCCGCGCGACTACGATGTCACGGTCCAAATACGCTCGCCGGTGCGGGACCGCGCCATCCTACATGAATACAGCGGGCGCTTGGCTGAGGGAAGCCAGACGTACACTATCTATCTCAATGTGGGGCCTGGTGAATATCTCGTGGACATATGGCTCCGGTATCGCGATCGCACCGCGCTGTGGCACACCGAGGCCATTGAGCTGGAAGGATGGCCCGATATCAGCAACGTGGCATTCTCCAAGAACACCCTGCAACCCCATGACACCTTGGATGTCACATTGGACACGCGGCCCGATTTCCACAATCCCCGCCCTCAGACCATCTACGCTAGGGCTGTCGACAATTTCGGCCGGCGGGTCGCGGAACAGTACACTCCCGTTGGACCCGATGGCGGCCGGGTCGAGTTTGACCTCAGTTTCGCCGATCTCATCGGCCCCGTGGTCAAGATTGAGATCTTCGGCGTTGCTCAGGAACAAGGTCCGTTCGCGGAGTATGAGTTGCAGTACGCCGCCTACCGCCATAGCTACTTGCCGGTCAGCCACCGGCTGGATCCCCGCGAATTCAGTCTGGCTGTGCGGGGTTCGGGCGGCGCCGAGTACAACCTCCAGCATTGGAATCGCGTGCTCGCGGAGCACGGCGTCGATACCCTGTATACCCCTGACGGAGAAGGGCCAAGCTTCTTTGTGAAGGACAAGGGGCTCCGTCAGCTCCGCACACTAACCCATCACCGGCCCGAAAGCGTGAGCGCGGAGGGCGAGCGGGTCCCCTGTATCTCGGAAGGAGCGTATCATCACGCCCAGCACCAACGGCTTCACCATGAGGCCACCGCCCCTTGGGACGCCGGTCCCCCCCACTATTCGCTTGGCCACGATAACCGGCTCGCCAGCGAAGAAGGACAAGACGCCTGCCGTTGCGCGCATTGTGAAGCGGCTTTCCAAGCTTGGGTGAGCGATCGCAAGGGTTCGCTGGATGCCCTGAACGAGGCTTGGGACGCCGAATACGCGGATTGGGGCGAGGTAGTACCGCTTGACTTCGAGACCGCCATCGAGGAAGAACGACCCGCGCCATGGATTGCTCACCGGCTGTTCATGGAGGAGCGTTTTTCTGTCGTACATGAAAGAGACATGGACCTCTTAGAGGAACTCTTCCCCACGGTCCACGCCGGGATAAGCCTGAGCCG
>PUOI01000044.1 GCA_003552765.1 Candidatus Hydrogenedentota bacterium
CGGACACAGCGCGAGACGACGTGGTACCAGGGGGTGGCGTCGAGCGAGACGAGGGTGGAGCGGGGCTGGGTCATGCAGGACTCCTTCCGTGGAATCTGATTTGCCCAAAGGCTACCGCGGCACCGCCGAGCGTTCAAGCAAAGTGGGTGTCCCGGAGCGCGCCCCCGGACGAGAAAATGGGTGTCCCGGACCCTTTCGTGGAATCGGGATTGCGGAAAGGCTACCGGGGCGGCGCTCGCCGTTCAAGCAATGTGGGTGTCCCGGCGTTCCTCCCCAAGGGAGGCGTCCCTGCCCCCGGGTAGGTTGAATATTTCACTGCGCCCAGTTCGGAAGACCGAGAACTTCGATATACCGTTGTACAACAAAACTCAGCGGCCCTGTGTTAGCGCCTGCTTGTCCACCGCAGCCAAATTGTTCTTTCCAATATGCAACTTTTTCATCTCCGACGGTAGCAATAAGGAGGTCCAGCGATTGGTCTATGTATTTGCACTGGTGCTCATAGACGGCGGTTCCACCACCACCGCTCTGCCCTCCTTGACTCTGCCTTGGCTCGTTAATAAAAGATACCGATTCGTTGTCGTTGAAATCCCATCCCTCAATTGCCCCGTCTGTGTCCATGTCGAATACGTAGATCGTTCCGGTGACGCCGCCAGTTCCGCCCCCAGTAATCCGCAGCTCACCTCCTAACACCAATATAATCCCATCCCAGTTCGGCGTACCAGTGGTCGCCAAATCCCCCGCAACCACCAGAATTCCCGCGCCTTTTTCGCCCCCTTGAAAATCAATACTTGTGCTTTCCGTGACCACGGTGAGCTGGAATTCCCGTGGAGAGTTAGGCCCTCCTTGCGAAGTAACGGTACCTGCTGGCAGTTCCGGTCCGCAACGCTCGGGCGAATCGTCACGCGCAGCGTCACAAGCAGCGTTGATGAATGTCTGCATTTCTTGTTGGCTGCGGAACATCGTGTCAACTTCTACTCCATCTGCCTGCTCAGTGCCTTTTTCAAATACTACCCCGCCTTCATAGTTGTGATATCTGTCTTCATCTTTCAAAGCGTCTCGAATGTCTGTCGCCCCCTTCTCATCATACACGGCGATGGCCGGCCCATCATCAGCTCCCAAGACCTTGAAGGCATTGGAGTTGGGCACATGAAATGTATCCACAGGTCCAACGAGGTTGATGGCAGCACCTCGGCCGGGGCCTGGTTCCAACGCCCTGACTTCGAGGTTGAGCCAGCTTTCCGCAAGTACCGTCTCGGATTGAATCGACTGGCCGAAAACAATCACGTTAACAGGATTGACCTCAGGGTCTTCGATCACCCAGCGGTATTGTCCAAAGTCACCATGCGTATTTTGCCAGCCGGAGTTTTCCAGCCCGCCGTTACTAGTAAGGCCGTTCAAGAACACAGCTGCACCTTGTTCGGCGGCCATGAACGAGAGGGTCTTGTTGTATTGATTGGAAGACATCCTCTCTTGCATCTGGCTTCCCTGGAAAGCTGCGACGGCGACGAGTGTACTGACCAATAAGAGGATAAGGCCGACGACGAGAGCAGCCCCATGTTGCCGTCTATTCTTGTCTACTGAATTCATGTGAGGCCTCGTAACTGCTTTGTTGGCAGCGCATGCTGCTTACCGGGAACCAGCGGTTCACGCGCGTTCTAGGAAGGTTCCTTAATCTTGCGACACGATTATCGAGTCGCCAATAGCGGCCCCACGCGACGTGGACGTGAAAGTTACCTCAAGGCCGCCACCGTCATCACCGCCGATGGGGCGCATCCGCAATGTGGTGCGAACGCTACGGACGTTACCCCAAGCGTCTACGTCATCGTAAGGTTTATAATCTGCGTCCGCAACGGGAGCTGTGTCATCCTTAGCATCTGCATAGCGAAAGATGACTCCTTCCACGCCCTCGACAAGCTCGAATTCGGTGCTAGGTGCGCCGGCTCCGTTAATTTCGCAGATTAACGTATCGCCTCCTTCCGGGAGGTAAAAGGTGTTTCGGAAGATCGCGCCTTCGGGAACGGGGTTGCCGACACAGTCTAGAGCCCCGTCGCGTCCGAGTATGTCAACGTTCAATCGGCTTGCAGTGGAGTCCTCGGAAATGACGCTCTGGGAAGTCTGGACCACACGCAGAATCGCGTGGGATGCAAACCGGAGGGCTTCTTGGCTGTTATCGAAATTGGTTTTTAACCGATAAGATTGCTGCGTTGAGAGAAAAACAGTAATTACGGCGCCAATGAGTATGAGTCCGAGCACCATGGCGATCATTAGTTCAATGAGCGTGAAGCCGGAAATTCGTGTCCGGGAGCAAAGGAAGTCAGAAAAGCCCGAGCTACGGGGAGGTCGTACAATCATTGGTCGGTATCCTGAACCAGAAATCAAAATTGGCATCGCTGTTGTCCCTCGACGCACGACTATCATCCCAAGATATCTGTATTTCATACTCGGGGCCCGCGCCAAGAGATGAGTCTGGATCGACGGTCCAGCCATCGAATAACGGAGAACCCGCGCTCTCGTCTGCCCATGCAAGGAAGATTGCGTCCGGGAAATTGGTGCCGTCGCATCGGCCGGCCCAGAGCCGCTCGACAAGATCGTTGGCTTGAACGCTGACTACGGTCCGTTGCAGGCTTGAGTAGCTGTCGCGCAACAATTGAGCTTGTAAGGCAGCGATGGACACGAGGCCGATGGAAAGGATGACGAGTGTTATAAGGACCTCGAGAAGGGTAAATCCGCTTGCCGAAGGGTGGCACGCAGCGTGGCGTTGAAAGTGGTTTTCTCGAGTCATGCTTAACAGGGTCCTGCGGTTGCATTTCCGCTCGCGATTACGCTTACGCATCGGGAAGGATTGCCACCGCCAGTAGCGGTGACGGTGAAGGTGAAGGAGGGCGGGTTCGCATTGCCCGCTGGTCCAAAGGATAGGGAATCCTCCTCGGGTTGAGCTGTAATCGTTACGCGCGTAGGTGCGCCATGCGTCCGGAGGACGTCGCTGGCTCTGGAAATGGTCCATCCAGACGACCAGTCCTCCTCATCATTCTGGGATATAAACACTGGGGTATTAAGTCTTACGGCTTCGCTGCGCGCAAAAAAGACCGCTCCCAGAAGGTCGTTGGCCGCAGCGGTCGCACGATTGTTTGCAATGGTGTTGGCGAAGTTGGGGATAGCTATGGTTGCTAGAATCGCTAAGAGCGCGATGACTATCAGGAGTTCGACGAGCGTGAAACCCCGTCGGGCAATGCGACTATTCATTGCTCATCTCCAGCATCCCGTTGTCGGCGTTCTCTCACCGTGGTAATTCAGGGTCATATCGTCGCAGTTGGTGCCACGCTTTTGCACGGTACGCTTAGCGGACAATGTGTAGGTCTGCGGGCCGCTGGTGGTGTCGTCAATTGAGATGATGTAGAAATCTGATGCGTCGCTAAGTGCTTCCGGAAGCTCGTCTGGGTATGCATTGGTAAGCGTATACCGCCGCTCCATCCACTGTGCCGCGTCCAATAGTGCCCTTTGGCCGTCAGCAATATGCGTTCGCTCAACATAGCGCCCATACGCGGGTAGTGCGATGGCAGCGATAATGCCAAGAACGACCAGCACGATCATGAGTTCAATCAGGGTAAATCCCGCCTGAGTCTTCTTGCGTTGAATCACGCTCGTGATCTCCCCTTCACTGTTGAATCGTTGTTCCTTGCGGTAGCGTCGAGATGACGGCATGGTTTTCTCCTGAACCCGAGATTACTCCAAGGCTTTGGCTGGTGCGCGCACCTACCCCCAGACGGTCGATTTCATCCACCAAACGGCATTTGGGCCGGCGACGGTCGTTCACCTGACACCAAAGAACCCCTCCTGAGAAAGCCATTGACCTGCGCAACTTTCCGCCGACTCACCCGAATCCCATCAAGCCCATCCCCAAACAACACCCGATGCTCCCCGTTTCCGTGCGCCTCCACCCCCGAGACAGCAGCCTTCACGACCAAGCAACCGCGATGCACGCGCAGCACGGCCCCAGAAAGCCGCTTCTCCAGTTCCTGAAGCGACGAATCCACAAACCCCTCCACCCGCGCCGACCGCGCCATCACATACCCATCCTCCGCCACAAAACAATCAATCTCATCCAACGGCACCAACTGCTCCCGCCGCCCAATCTTCACCCGAATCCGC
>PUOI01000546.1 GCA_003552765.1 Candidatus Hydrogenedentota bacterium
CGAACACCCCCTGGACCAGCCGGGCGTTCATGAGCAACCCTTCGATGGGATACTCCTCGCCGCCTGGACCGATCCACGTCTGCCCTTCGTACGTGGGCGTTCCATTGATGTGAAACTGCTCCCCCTCGATGGTCACATGGGTTTGCCGCTCGGGCGTTTCCGCGCCGACTATCGGCGCCAAGAAACCGGAAAGCGCCACGGCGAACGCCATCTTGGCCAAGGTGTGGCGTGATCGAGTGTCGTGGTTCATGAAAGACTTCTCCTCCCTGTTGTTGGTTGTCGGATTTCCCGCCGCGTAACGATTCAAGAGTAAATCCAATTGGGGACGAATTGGTTCCAATTATAAGCCAAGACCAAGACAGCCTGCGAGTCCCAATCGCCGGATTCGACGGTGTGCGGAGCGTTTACATCCCTCTTGATTCCCCCGTAGCGCCGGCGTCTCGCCGGCAAAGGCGCCGCCGGCATCCTGCCGGCAAATATGTGGCCGTTTCCGGGAATGCCCGTCAATTCCCCCTTCGGAAGGGGGTGGCCCGAAGGGCCGGGGGATGTAAACGCCCGGCACACCGCCCTGGCTCACACTCTTACGGCTGTGTTCAAAGCCATGTTGGCGCGGGAATGTGTGGTGTGGCCGCGCTGTTTAGCTGACATAGCAGATTGAGAAGTGTTTGGTTTGACGAACTCACTGCGAGGAAGGTGGAGGAAAACGTTTTTCCAATCCACGGGAACGTTCGTTCCCGGTCGTTGGCCAACGGGACTGAAGCGCTGGCTAACAATCGGGGAGAAAACAAGGAGGTCCGATATGCGTGGGATGAAGTATGTTGTATTGGCGGGATTGGTCAGTGTGTTTGCTCTGGGGAGCTTGCCGGCGCAGGGCGAGGAGTCGTTTGAACCGCCGGGGATGCTGCTTACGTGGCAGCAGGATCCCTTGACGACGATGACTATTGACTGGCACAGCTACGAGGAGCGCGACAGTGTGCTTCAGTACCGGCCGGACGGCGAGGAGGATTGGGAGGAAGCCGAGGGCGAGAGCTTCCCCTTCCCGTTCTCGGAGCGCACCATTCACCGGGTCGAACTGACCGGGCTTGAACCGGGAACGCGGTACGATTTCCATTTCGGCGAGGACTCGGCGCAATACGCGTTTCGCACCATGCCCGAGAGTATCCACGACGCCCCGGTCCGTTTCGCGGTGGGCGGGGATACGCGGCACAACCAGGAGTGGATGGAAAACACGAACGAACAAGCCGCCAAGTATGATGTGGATTTCGTCACCTGGGGCGGCGACCTCGCGTACGCGGATGGCCGGGAAGACCGCCTGTACCGTTGGGAAGAGTGGTTCGAGGCCATGGAACAACTCATCACCGAGGATGGCCGGGTCATTCCTGTGCTGGCAGGCATTGGCAACCACGAAGTAGTGAACGGCTACTACTACAACCATGACGATTACGAGCAGACCGACGAGTGGCGCGAGCAAATTGCCCCGTATTTCTACGCTTTGTTCGCGTTTCCCGGTCAGCCCGGTTACGGTGTGATGGATTTCGGGGACTACCTCAGCATCATCTTGCCGGACACCGATCACAGCAACCCCATCGAGGGCGAACAGACGGAGTGGCTCGCGGAAGTGCTTGAAGAGCGGCGCAACGTACCGCACGTGTTCCCGAACTACCACGTCCCGGCGTATCCGTCGCATCGCAGCTACGATGGCGGCGTCTCAACGCGTGTCCGGGAGAACTGGGTACCGCTGTTTGAGGCGAATAACGTCCAAGTGGCCTTTGAAAATCACGACCACACCTACAAGCGCACCTATCCCATCCGTGATGGCGAAATCTCCGACGATGGCATCGTCTACTTGGGCGACGGCGCGTGGGGCGTGGGAACGCGCAGCGGGGACAGCCAGGATGAATGGTACATCGACCAGTTCGCAAGCGAACGGCACGCCATCATCGCCACCATCCACGGCGGGCATCGAAAGTTCGTGATGGTAAGTGAACACGGAGACATCATCGACGAATATCCCCAGTAATGGTCTGACACAATCCTCGAAGTCCATGATCCACTGCAAGCGGGAGGAGCCGTGCGCGCTTAGAGCCCGGCTCCTCCCCTCGTATCTTTACCCAAAGGGTTGCCCCGTGGGGGCGCGGCCCGTTAGACTGACCTCAAGGAGCCAATAGAAACCGGCAAAGCGAAAGGAGGCGTTGTATGAAACGCGTTGTTGTCACCGAATATGGAGGCCCGGAAGTTGTTGAGATACAGGATGCGCCCGAACCGGAACCCGGCCAAGGCGAGGTGTTGGTGCGCGTGCAAGCGGCGGGCCTGAACTATGCCGACATTATGCAGCGGGAGGGCTACTACTTAGGTGGCCCGAAGCCGCCGTTTGGCGCGGGGTTCGAGATAGCGGGGACCATTGAGGGCATCGGGGAAGGCGTTACCGAATGGCGCGAGGGAGACGGCGTCATGGGCTTCTGTTCCAATGGATTCAGCGAATTGGTCACGGTCCCCGCCGCCAATCTGCTGCCGAAGCCGGACCAGGTGGATTTCGCCCAAGCCGCCGCCATCCCCGTTCAATATTTCACGGCGTACCACGCCCTTTGCACGCTTGCGAATGTCAGCGCGGGTCAGGTGGTTCTCATTCACGCCGCGGCCGGCGGGCTCGGCACGATGCTCGTACAAATCGCCAAGCTTCGGAACGCGGTGGTGATCGGCACGGCCAGCAGCGACGAGAAATGCGCCCTCATTCACGAGCTTGGCTGTGATTACCCCATCAACTATCTCAAAACCGATTTTGAGGCGGAGGCAGGCAGCATCACAGGGAATGAGGGATGCGATCTCATCGTGGAATCGGTGGGCGGAGAAGTCTTCGACAAGAGCATGCGGTGTATGAAGACGCGCGGATGGATGATCGTGCTGGGCATCGCCAGCGGACAGGTGCGCCACGTGGACACGAGTCACATGCTCTTCCATAACCTCACCGTCGCGGGCTTTCATCTCATGGCCTACACCCAGGACAAGAAGGCCATGGAAGCGGGGTGCGCGGACTTGCAGACCTGGCTGGGTTCGGGCGCCTTGAAGGTCATCGTGGGTCACACTTTCCCCTTCGAGAAGACCGCCGAGGCGCAAAAGCAAATGGCCGCGCGCCAAACCTCGGGCAAGGTGGTGTTGACACCCGCTTAGGGGGGCGAAGACACAGCCCTGATTGCGTAACTCATGTTCACACAAAGACTTGCATCTCTTGGGCCGCGCTTCCTATAATGCAGACGTTATTCATGCTTGGGGAAACTCGCCTAGGGCAGAGGGGCGTGTGCGTTCCATTTGTGAGCGATAGAGAGGAGGCCTTTCCTGTGAGCTTAACCAAACGCGATCTCATCATTCACCTCGCGGAAACGCTGGGAATGCAGCAAAATGATGTCGCTAAAATAGTGGATACCGCGCTTGCCACCATCGCCGATTCGTTGGCGGAAGGAAAACGATGGGAACTCAGGGATTTCGGAGTATTCGAGGTGAAGACCCGCCAGCCCCGGAAAGGCCGGAATCCGCGCACGGGCGAGGAGGCCACGGTTCCCAAGCGCAAGATTGTTGCGTTCCGGGCCGGGAAACGCATGCGGGAGCAAATCTCCAACGGAATGGCCCACGCCGCGGAATCGCCGTCCAATGGGCAGCCCCGCGCCAGAACCTTGTCATCCTCTTTGTCTCGCAACTCCGACACAGCCGCCTCCCCGGCAGAGACGACCCGTATGTAGACGGCGGCGGCGCGTGTGAGCCTTGCCGGGCAACAGAAGCAAGGGCGGAAGCGCGCCGGTTTCTTCCAGCCGTCCCAGTACGCACGGACCTCGACCATGAAAATACTCGCCACTGACACGAGCACGGACACCCTTACGGTGGCCGTGTGCGACGCCCACGCCGTGCTGGCCGAAATCGTGGTCCACGCTCCCCGCACCCACTCCGAACGCCTTCTCAGGACGGCGGACAATATACTCGCGCAGACGGGGCTATCCCTCGGTGAACTGGATGCCTTGGCGGTGGGGATTGGGCCGGGTTCCTTTACCGGCTTGCGCATAGGGATCGCCGCCTGGAAAGGCCTGGCGCTGGGAACAGGGCTGCCCCTAGTGGGCGTTCCCTCCCTGGACGCCCTGGCTGGGGTGTATGCCGAAG
>PUOI01000007.1 GCA_003552765.1 Candidatus Hydrogenedentota bacterium
AGCACGTCATCCATCTGGCCGCCTTCGCGCTGCTCAAGGGTCTCCCCGACGCAAAACATGACCTTCAGCCCGGAATCCAGGGCGAAATGCAGCTTTTCGTTGAGGAATTCGTCGCTTTCCTCAAAGATCTCCCGCCGTTCGCTGTGTCCAATAATCGTCCACGTGCAGCCCACGTCCTTGAGCATTTGCGGGGAAACCTCGCCCGTGAACGCCCCGCTTTCCTTGCTGTAACAATTCTGGCCGCCCACCGCGATGGGACTGTCCTTAAGGACTTGGCTTACCGCATGCAGGGCGGGAAAGGCCGGGCAAACGACAACTTCGGCCTCCGCGTCGGCGAGTTGATTCTTGAGCGTCGTCACCAACTCAACCGCTTCCCCCACCAAGAGATTCATTTTCCAATTGCCAGCTATCAAAAGTCGACTCAAAACATTCCCCTTCCGTTAATTGTCCGGCCGCGCGCCGTGTGAACTGAACCCAGCGGGAAGATAAAGACTACAGAGAATTGGACGTGCAGCGTACTAAGAAGCGTTGTCAGTTTAGCACATGGCCCAGCAACGAGGCAAACGAAAGGAAAAGCGTCCATTCACGCAGCATGGGACTTGACTTCCCGGCCAGCGGCGCCCAAAATTGGGGTACGAAGCTGAGGATCGCTCCATCGGTCCCAGGCGAACCGCGTCCGACGAAGGGAGGTGAATACATTGGGGTTAATCGAAATGATAAGTAATCTGTTTGAGACGATTGCTTTTCAGGTAGGGTGGTATATGGCTTTTATCTGGCTTTTGGAAGCCTTGGGATTCCTATAAAACATCCGCTCAGACAAGCCTGTCGCCCCATAGAACACACGGCCCCCGGCCCAGCGGCGTTTGCTGGACTGGGGGTCTGGTCTAGCGCGAGGCGGCGTTGGCCGCCGTACACGCATTGGTTACCGCTACAAGCTGGTGAAGATGAACTGGGGTTGAGCCACGACCGCCGGATCCGGAGAAGCGGGGTTGTCGTTCTTAAATGCCAGATACTCTTGCAGGGCGTGTTCCTGAAGATCGGTGTGACCGCCGTCGAGACGCTTCCATTGCCACAACTCGGTCATGACGTAGTGCCGCCCGCACCGTTTGGCGGAGACTTCAATCAGGTACACCCGGCCGCCGGCGCTGAAATAAATGTTGCCCGTCAAAGCCACGGCGGCGCGGCGCATCACATTCGGGGCCATCACCTCGGCTTGCGCGCCGCCAAAGGCCAACGGCCGGACACTGTCCCAGGATACGCCATCCGCCTCCAATTCCCAGCGGATCCGTTCCAATTGGTGTTGTCTTTCAGCTCTCGCCTCCGAATTGCCCGCTGGACTGTTCTCGGGCAGCCCAAGCCGGGCGCGTTCGGACTCCATCAATGGCGCCCCCATCGCGCCTTCCTCGAAGCGCGCCGTGGCCGCCGGGATGTTGCCCGAGGCCAGATGGGTGAGAAACTCGTCCCCCATGACCCGAACGGCCCGCTCGTCGCGGCTTCCAAACCCCAGGCTAAAGGCGACGGTGAGCGCGCATGCCGCCACCACGGCCAACGCCGCCAAACGCCAGGGCCGCCGGCGCCGGCGTGCTGGCAACCGCCGTGCGCCCATTCCGCCGCTAAATGAAACACGGGTCCTCTCTTGGCTTGCGCGAACCATCCCCGTCAAGGTCTTTCCCTCCCTGTAAATTGCAAACCGGCTTCCTGATATCCCCAACGAACAACGCCCCGGCGGGACGTGTCCACCTTACCGAATCCGCGGGCGAAAATCAAGCGTTTTGGTCCAATATGTGTCACCCGTTGTGGAATGAGGCGGGATCGCCACATCATATATGGCGCGCTACTGGTTTCCTGATGGCCGCCCCATATATTGCGGTTTACCGTGGTCTCAGTTTCACAATTGGCCCGGCGAACAACCATGCGCTTGCCCCAAGGAATGACGGCATGCCAAGTAAGTGTTGAAGCAACCCAGGGACGATAGGGTTCGCGTCAAGCGGATAATGTTTGACAATTTTTCGCATAACCGAAGTGAGTCCGCGTGGGAAAGCGTGATACTATCGCGCCATCAACCGAACACAGGGGCGCTATCCCCTCACAGCCACAACAAAGCCAAGCTTGGCGGCGCATTCCCGCCGGGCGCAAGGAGATGTCGTATGCGCATTACGAAGTGGTTCCCGAAGGCGCTACTCACAATTATCGGCGGGGCGTTGCTGGCAAATCCCGGCGCCATGGCGGCGGAACTGGGCGAAAACGACGCGTTGCGCACCTACACGGAATTCGCGGACGGGTCGAACCGGGGCATGTACGATCCCGAAACCGGTGACAAGGGTTACCCCGACGAGGATTATGACGCCACCACGGCGATGGTCATCAACTGGCACGCCATGCCGGAGGCGGACGCAGCGCGGGAAGGCGCGTTGCGGTATCGCCGCGTCCATCCCGAGGAATCGGATTGGAGCGTGGCCAGCGGTGAGTCTTTTGAGTTCTGGCACAGAGACGAGTTGATTCACCGAGCCATTCTCACGGGATTGGAGCCCGGCTCGGTCTATGAGTATCAAGTCGCGGAGGACGGCGCGGTGTTCCGGTTCCGGACCATGCCTTCCAGCCTGGACGAACGGCCGGTGCGCATTGTGTTCACGGCGGATCATCAGTCGCCGGGATGGAACGACGCCGCCCATGCCAACGCCCAACGCGCGGCAGAACAAAAGCCCGACATGTTTGTGGTCGCGGGCGACTTCGTGAACTGCGAGGGAGAAATCACGTCGTCCAGCGCCGGTAGATGGGCTACCTACCTGGATTATCTCTATAATCCCGAGGACGGCTATTTTCTCTACGATAAGGAAATCGATGGACAGCTCTTTGAAAACATCATCATTCCGCATTTGGGCATCCTAGGCAATCACGAAACCGGTCAGCGCCATCACATCCGCTGGCCAGCCTGCGTGGCCACGGGTATGTCCGAGCCGGGGTATCCCCAGTTCGTCGCGGGCAACTGGATGCAGTTGCTCTTCCACTGGCCCTACAGCAGCGAAGGCTTCTACAGCGAATTCAATCCAGATCATCCCAACATGGACCCGGATCACGTGCGGGAAGGGTTCGGCAAAGGAGGCTATGGAGCGCTCCACTTCTCCGATTATCTGTTGCTTATTGGTTTGGACAGCAGCCAAAACTTCGAAGGCCCGCCCGATGTGGGGTTGAAGGACTGGCAGGGCAATCCCATCACGGACGAGTGGCCTTGGTTCGAGACGCCGCAGGGCGACATTCGGCAGGATGAGTGGCTCAAGAACCTGCTGGAGCCCGGGGATGGCCCCGCCGCTGGCGACGTGTACACCCACATCATTCCCATCTGGCATCGCGGACTATTCGGGACAGTCCGGCTGAACATGAGCCTGAAGAACCGCAATATTTTTGAGCACTGGCTGCCGGTATTGGCCCGGAACAACGTGCGCTTCATCAAGGAAGGGCATGATCATCTCTACACCCGGACCGTGCCAATGCACATCACGGACGAACAGCCCGAGAACACCTACATTGAAACCGTCTACTACGAGCCCAACACGTGGAGTCTGACCGATAACCTGAGCCAGGATTACCTGGACCAGTACTACGCCATTGACGTGCTCAAGGACGAGGACTCCGAGGAGAACGTGGGTTGGGCCTATAAGGGACACTACATCACGCACGATCCCAACGGCTTCGTCGTCCAAGGCCATGGCGGCTGGGCCGCGGGCCGGCGAAGCATCGGCGGCCGGGGCGGCGGTAACGCGGGTCTGTGGTTCGTGGACGAGGAGAAAGGCGGCGACAGCTTCGGCGGCAGCGACTCCTTCCACACCACCACCGTCATCCTTACCGAAGAGGATCTGACGGTCAAGGCTTATCACCCCGAGCGGGATCGCCCCATTCACCAGGCCCGATGGGACATGAACGCGGAGCAATGGTTCGCGTTGGACCCGGACGCGCCCGAGGATGAGGCGTGGATGGCGTACGAATCATACCGGCCTTGAACAAAGTTCCGTACCCATGGAACGGGGATTCCCATGGCGGCCGTGATGGCCGTGGGGATCCCCGTTGTGTGAGCTACAACGGCCAGGGGTGGAGTTGTTCGCGGAAACCCTCAAACATGCCCACGATGGTCTGATCGGTGATG
>PUOI01000179.1 GCA_003552765.1 Candidatus Hydrogenedentota bacterium
AAGAATGTGACGATTCGTCCTTCGCGGGTGACGCCCCCGTGAATGTTGCGGTCGTCAAACTCATGGCTGTTGTAAACGGTTTCGACCTCGCCCCACTCGTCTGTATCGGGGTCATAGATAATGCGGGCTATGTATCCATCGGTACCCACGTGGCTTCCTTCGATGCCGGGGTCCATCCGAAAAAGCAGCATGATGTCGCTGTCGTCGAGGGGTGCAAGAAACCCCTCCGACATGTGGTCCTCGCCGAACAGGACCTCTTGATACTCCGTGTGGCGCAACTGCCATTCGTTTTCGGCTGGGGTTGCTTGCCCAGTCCATGCCGGAGCAAGAACCATTCCGCCCAGCATCGCCACAGCCGCCGTCTGAAACGCGCTCCGTCGTTTAAACATTCGTCCTCTCCTTATGGGTTGGTCTTCTGCTCTTCACACACCGTCACTGGTCCTCCCCCGCAAGACGGTCCAATTCTTCGAGCGTGAACCGGGTGCTGACTACGGAATAATGGCCGTCTTCCGGCGGGTAGGCCACGGTGTTCGTGGCGACAAACGCAGCGTCGGGGAGTTTCTCAATCGCGGGGTATTCGACCCGATCCTCGGACGGAAGCAGTTTCACGCGGTACTCGCCTTCGCGTCCTTCGACAAGGTCATCGTACGCGCCTACCCAGGCTACGAAATGTCCACGCGTGGGGCTCTCCTCTGCGGTGTCGCGTCCCACAATTACCAGACGGCCGCAGGGCGCGTATTCGTGTTGATGGCGATCCATGGTGACGCTTGCCGTGGCTTGGAAAGGTTCGGACCAGCTCTCCCCTTCGTCTTCCGAGCGCATCAGCCACGAGTTGAACGAGCGCTCATTCTCCCGCATGATCATTAATAGCTCTTCGCCGTCCGGCGAGCGGATGATGTCCGGCTCGCAGGGACGGAAGGGCTCCCCAAGATCCAAAATGATCTCCCACTCGCTCCAGGTGAGCCCGCCATCGGCCGACCTCGATTGCGCGATTACGTTCGTGGGATGTCCCTCGCCGGGACGGCGTATGTTCGTGACACCGATCAGTTCTTCTCCATCCTTTACTGGGGTAATCGCGGTGAACGGCATCACGGTGGGAGCGGGTGTTTCTCCTTCTCCTAGAATGCCCCCGTCCGCACGCTTCGACGGCGCGAAGGGCGTCCACGTTTCTCCGCCGTCTTCCGAGTGGGCCTGGTACATGATGCGGCCTTGCGGGCCTTGATTGGCGAAAATAAACAAGCGCTCTTCGCCTTCGGGATCCCTCAACCGATAGAGCGGCGGACAGTTTTCGTGCTCGGACCAATTGGCCGGCACATCGAGCCGCTCGCTCCATGTCAGGCCCCCGTCATCGCTGCGTTTGAGAGGCCCCGCCGGGCCTCCGTGGCCAATGCACCACGCCACGAACAGAGTCTCACCATCGGGCATCAACACCGTGTTGGCGTGGCCTTGACGCTCTTCTTCGCCGCCGGGAGCAATGACCACCTGCCGCTCCATCTCTTCAGCAATATCGAGGGTCGGGATAGTTATCTCGCGCTTACCCGGCGATAGCGCCATTTCAAGCGCCGGCACGTCACCATCGCCCGTGGGCTCGCCTTCCAACAGCCAGCTAAGGTTGAATCGGGCGATTCTGCCCGAGGAGTCAGGGTGCCCGCCTGTCTCGTATAAAAGATAAATCCACCCCTCGCTTGGCGTTCCGGGCCGGCCAGCCGCCATCGACGAGTAGGCGAAGCCACCTTCATCAACTTGCCGTTTGATGGGCCACGTTTCGCCCCCATCAAAGCTGGCCCACACCGTGCCGTTTTGGCGGCCCTCTGGGGATTCGATATTGCTAAAGATCAGGATGTCACGTCCCTCAACGGGCAAACGTACGAGCCCCGCCATCAGACCGTAGTCGCGGTGTTGAGCGCCATCGGGGAGCACCTCACTGACGGAGAGATCTTCCCAGGTTTCGCCGCCGTCGTCGCTCCAGGCGATATGCCGCATGCGGGCTTCTTCGTCCTCCGGCGCCCAATGGCGCCGGGAGTTGTAGTAGAGCCGGCCGTCGGATAGCTCCGCCACCGTCCCCTCGCCCGTCCCAAACGCCGGAAACGGCGCGCTGGTTTGCCAGGTTGAGCCGCCATCGTCGCTGTAGATGGCGCAGTTGTACCGTTCCTCGTTGTCCGCTTCGTCGTAAACGCGGGCTGGAAGAACGAGCCGGCCCTCATACTCGCTGTGGCGCAAGGTAATCCCTGAGTCCGCCCCATGCGTGATGCCCTGTCCCGGAATGGACTCCATCCCGTCAATCTCGACCGGCTCATTGGGCGCGATGATGGATTCCGTGGAGCCGATATGCTCCCATGTCATTCCATCGTCCCCGCTACGCCAAGCATGGCCCTGATTCCACAGCTCGCCGGCGCCGTCCATGAACACAATAACGTCGCCCGTGGTTTCGTCCACAACGGCGGCCCCCAAACCGCGGCCGGCGCGCTCTGGATCCTCCCCAACCTCGCCTAACGGCTCCCACGTCGCGCCCCCGTCTTCACTCCGCCGTAGTTGGGGCAACGTTTCGCGTCCCCAAAATGCGAGCACGGTCCCCTCCGTGCTCACTACCACGTTGGGGAAGCGGCCGCCGCTGAAAAGCTGTTGCGTCTCGAACTCGGGTTCATCCAAGAAAGGAGCAAGCTCTCCCTCCGCGGGTTTGTCCGCCGCCGTCAACGGAACCTCACTGAGCGATTCCGGCGCCCAGCCCACTCCCATCGCCACGATGGCCGTCAAGATACAAATACTTCCCCATTTGCAGTAACGTAAGCGTTGCATGAGCATTCTCCTTCTCGCCTGCCCTATGTCGGTGTTGGGTTCGGGTTCTCAAGCTCCGGCAATTGCCAGGGATCGCGGCGCACGTAGTCCAGCCACATTGTGTTCGCCTCCGCATCATCCACAAACCGCCAGTTCTCTGGATCAAAACAGAGCGAACGGTTATTCCAATAGCCTAAATTGCCTAGGATGGAGATCGCGGCGGTGCGGGCTCCGGCCTCGACATCAGCCACGGGCGTTTCCCGGGATTTGATGCAATCGAGCCAGTTCCGGTTTATGCCCGGCACGCGCTCCAAGAAGACATCGTCGTCGGACAGGGGCTCCTCCGCCAATTCGGGGGGATCGCTCTCCAGACCAGCGCCCCGGTCGACCGTAAGGGTCCCTTCGCTTCCATGAAACACCACATACTCATTACCTGGTCCCCACGCCGGTGCGCCCGGGGCGTGGACGAACTCCACTCCGTTTTCGTAGCGGCAACGGACTCCACGCACTTCTTCGGGATCCTCGGGCGGAATAACCTCGACAGGGCTCGTGCCGTCCAAGTCAAGCGCCCATTGAGCCACATCATACAGATGCGCGCCGAGATCCGCATGGCGGCCGCCGGCGTACTCGCGATACCGCCGCCACTGGGGCGGTTCATGGATTACCCCGCTCGGACTGAGAGTCGAGTTGTAGGGCCGCTCCGGCGCCGACCCCAACCAGAGATCCCAGTCCAATCCCTCCTCCATGGGTTCCTCGGACAGATCGCACCAGTAGCTTGGGTCGCCTATGCTGACCTCCACCTTGTGGATGTCGCCAAGCCGCCCGCTCCGGACAAGCTCGACCATGTGACAAAAGCGGTCGCTTGCGCGCCGTTGGGTGCCCGTTTGAAAGACCCGCTCATGCTTCCGGACCGCTTCGATGCAGCGTTGCGCCTCCCGAAGCGTCAGCGTCAACGGCTTCTCACAAAAGACATCCTTACCCGCCTTGCAGGCCTCAATCACGGGAATCGCGTGCCAATGATCGGGCGTCACAATGACCACGCCATCGATGTCGTCCCGATCAAGCACGTCGCGAAAGTCGTTGTATTCATCGCACTCGCCTTGCCCTTCCTCCACCATTTCCTTTGCGGCCTCGCGCCGATTGGCGTCGACATCGCACACGGCGAGCACCTCCACATCGGGCATCGGGGTGTCGCCATGGCCGCCTCCGTCGGCGGGATCATCCGCCAAGAAAATCGGAACGTGACGGCGCAGGCAGATCCAGCCCATTCCGATGAACCCTAAACCGATCCGATCATTAGGCGCTGTCCGGCCGCCTCTGCCCAGCACACTACTCGGCACAATCAGAGGGGCGGCCG
>PUOI01000374.1 GCA_003552765.1 Candidatus Hydrogenedentota bacterium
AGGGGCAGGCCGCATTTTAGCGCCTGATGGCTTCCACAAGCTGAACGGCCGGGACATACACATGAGCCAGCACCCAAGATTTGACAAGAGCGCGAAGCTATGGTATCACAAAAGTACAATGCACCGTTCGTGCAGCCCGGCGCCGATGGGGCGGCCGGGCTCAACAAGGGGAGTTACGGGAACGATGTTTGACTGGCTGTATCAACCATGGCCTTGGTATGTGGCGGGGCCGCTCATTGGGCTATTCGTCCCGCTGCTGTTCATCTTCGGTAACAAGCAATTCGGCATTTCATCCAGCCTGCGGCACGTCTGCGCTGCCTGTGCTCCATCCTCGATTTCTTACTTCAATTATGATTGGAAGAAAGAGGGCATGTGGCATCTCTTATTCGCGGGCGGGGTTGTGCTGGGCGGCTTTCTCGGTGGATGGGTGTTCGCCAATCCCGAGCCTATCGCAATATCCGGCTCCACGATCAGTGACTTGACCGCGCTGGGGGTACAGGATTTTGATGGGTTCCTTCCGGACGACCTCTTCAACTGGGATAACCTGCTCACGTGGCAGGGACTGCTCATTATGCTTGGGGGCGGATTCATGGTCGGCTTCGGCGCGCGGTATGGGGGAGGATGCACCTCGGGACACGCCATTAGCGGTTTGTCCGACCTGCAACTAGGCTCGCTGATCGCGGTTATCGGGTTCTTCGCCGGCGGACTCATCGTGACCCACCTGATATACCCGTTCCTAATCTAGCAAGGACAATCAATCATGGCTTATCTCAAGTATCTGGTCTTCGGAGTGCTTTTTGGGTTCGTGCTTACCAAAGCCGAAGTGATCTCATGGTTTCGCATTCAGGAAATGTTTCGTTTCCAGAGCTTCCATATGTACGGGGTCATTGGGGCGGCTATTTTGGTGGGCATGATTTCCGTGCAAATCATCAAGCGTTTCAATGTCAAGGACATTCACGGCGACCCCATCAGCATTCCTCCGAAAGACTCCACGCAAGTGTATCGCTACGCCATTGGCGGAACCATCTTTGGGCTAGGTTGGGCGCTTACTGGGGCCTGTCCAGGGCCGCTGTTCGCGCTGCTGGGTAGCGGATTAGGTATAATAATCGTCCCCCTGGTGGGCGCTTTAATCGGCACGTTTGTCTACGGCGCGCTTAAGGACGCGCTCCCCCACTGACTTTAGCGCGGTTAGATATCCCATAAGGAGAACGCCATGTTCTTCAAACAAGTCTTCGATCCTAAACTGGCGCAATACGCATATCTCGTTGGCTGTCAAGCCACGGGCGAGGCGATTGTGATTGATCCCATGCGTGACATCGACCAATATGACCGCATGGCCCAGGCGGAAGGGCTCCGAATCATGGCTGCGGCGGATACCCACATTCACGCGGACTATATCTCGGGATTGCGCGAGTTCGCGGAACGAAAGGTGAAGGTCTATGCCTCGGATGAAGGGGATAAGGACTGGAAGTATGAATGGCTTATTAATAGCAAAGGGTACGACTACCAGTTGCTCAAGGATGGTGACACGTTCTCGGTCGGGCGTGTCGAAATCACAGCGATTCATACACCGGGACATACCCCCGAACACCTGATCTATGCCATAACAGACAGAGGCGGAGGCGCAACCGAACCCCTTGGCGCCGTCACGGGTGATTTCATCTTTGTCGGAGACTTGGGCCGTCCTGATCTTCTTGAATCGGCCGCGGGGCAGGCGGGCATCATGGAGCCCTCGGCGCGGCGACTATACAAGACGGTTAAGTCTATCGATGGGTTGGCGGACTATATGCTGGTGTGGCCAGGGCACGGCGCCGGAAGCGCATGCGGGAAGAGCCTCGGCGCTGTGCCGCACTCGTCCATAGGGTATGAGCGTAGATTCAATCCGGCTTTGAAGGCGGCCACCAGCGAAGACAATTTTGTTGAATTCATTTTGGAGGGCCAGCCGGAACCGCCGATGTACTTCGCCCGCATGAAACGGGATAACAAGTCCGGGCCGGCCGTATTCAAAGGGGAGTATCCCAAACCGGAGAACACCACGCCCGAAACGCTCGCGCAAAAGGCTGCCCAGAAGGGTGTGGCGGTGGTCGATGCCCGGACGAGGGACAAGTACGCCGAGGCTCACCTGCCCGGATCACTGCTTTCTCCGCTGAACAAGGCGTTCAACACCATCATCGGTTCGTTCGTCGATGAAGACGAAGATATCTATCTGATTATCGATGACAACAAACTTGAGGAGGCGATTCGCGACCTGATCCGCGTTGGTTTAGACCGGATCAAAGGTTACATTACCCCTGAGCAATTTGAGGAGTATCGCCGGAACGGGGGAAAAGTCGAGTCGATGCCTGTGAAAACATTCGCGGAAGCCAAGGACGAACTCGGCGGCCCGAACGTGGCGGTGGTCGATGTACGGAAATACGCCGATTACGAACCTGAGCACATTCCCGGAGCCGTGAACGCGGCCGATTCCCGTCTGCCGGAATATCTCGATAACATCCCGAAAGACAAAAAGCTGTACGTTCATTGCGTGGCTGGTTCCCGATCGGCGGTCTCGGCGGCCTATCTAAAGCGTGCGGGGTATAATACCGTGTTGATTGACGACAACTTCGACAACTGGAAGCAACTCGGCGGGAATGTAGTTTCTGAGTGAAACTGCTCAAAGAACAGATTACGAGGGCCGCCGGATGTCCATGCTACAGACGGCGGTCTTCTTTATGGTTACGTAATCACTGTTTCGGATGACAACACCGGATTCCAAACCACCCGCAAAACAGGAACGGCAAACCAGTGCCCAACCCATTGGAACACGTGCGCAATCTTTTTCCCATACTGTCGCGGATGGGGCAGTATAGGAAGGCTTGGCTCAGGGATGACCTTGCCGCCGGGCTCACGGTGGGGGTGATGCTCATTCCGCAGGGCATGGCGTATGCCCTTATCGCGGGGTTGCCCCCTGAATATGGGTTATACGCCTCGATAGTGCCTCTCCTCATCTATGCTATGTTGGGAACCTCGCCGCACTTGGCCGTAGGCCCCGTGGCCTTGATGGCGTTGCTTGTCGCCTCGGCGGCGTCCACGGTGGCCAACTCGCCGGAGGAACACATCGCGATTAGCATTTTGTTGGCGCTGATGGCGGGAGTGATGCAGTTAGCGCTTGGCTTGTTGCGCATGGGGTTTATAGTGAACCTGTTATCCCGGCCGGTGCTTTCGGGGTTTACCTCGGCCGCCGCGATTGTGATTGGCTTGAGCCAGCTCCACCATCTCTTGGGAGTGGATTCGGTTTCCGGCGGATTGCATGAGATTCTGTTCGGAATCGCCGTGCAGGTCGGTCAGATAAACGCCTGGACCCTTGCCATCGGCACAGGGGCTATTGTTCTGGTACTGGCATTGAAGAAGAGAGCGCCCCGTGTTCCCGGCTCGTTGCTTGCGGTGGGGGCGGGCATCGTGGGGGTCGCATTGACCGGACTTCACGAGGCCGGTGTAAGCATTGTCGGCGAAATCCCGGATGGATTGCCCAGCTTTTCGATACCCATGCTTGAATGGGACCTCGTACGGATGCTCTTCCCCATGGCGGCGGCGATCGCGCTGGTGGGGTATATGGAATCGATAGCGGTCGCCAAGGCGATTCAAGAGAAGGCGGGCGGCTATGAGGTGGATCCCAACCGGGAATTGATCGCCCTGGGCGCGGCCAATATTGGAGGCTCGCTGTTTCAGTCGTTTCCCGTTACTGGCGGATTCTCCCGCACGGCCGTCAACTACGATGCCGGCGCGCGCACGAGCCTTGCCTCGATTATCAGTGCGGCCGTTGTAGCGCTCACACTTCTTTTTCTTACCCCGCTGTTTTACTATCTGCCGAGCGCCGTGTTGGCGGCGGTCATAATGGCCGCGGTATACGGTTTGATAGAGGTTGACGAGTTCAAAAGACTATGGCGTTTGGGGCATTACGATCGCTACATGTTTCTGGCTGCCTTTGGAGGCACGCTGTTCGCCGGTATTGAAGAAGGGATCGTGCTCGGGGTGGCCTTGTCGGTGCTCATGCTGCTATATCGCTCGGCGCGTCCCAATTACACCGTGCTGGGCCGCGTCCCCGGCACCTCCATCTACCGCAACATCCATCGCTATGACACCGAACCCGGG
>PUOI01000151.1 GCA_003552765.1 Candidatus Hydrogenedentota bacterium
AATTGGCCACTACCTGGGCTGCACTGTGGCCCACCTGGTGTGGTCGGCTTTGGACTGGGAAATTCCCCCTTTGAAGGGGGACCAAGGGGGATGTAAACACCCGTCACACTGCCTTGTCCGGCGATTGACAATTATAACAATTACAGATCGAGGCTATCTCGGCGGTGTCTGCACTTTAGCGGGCGCCTTCACAAGCGCGAAGACGCGCTTACTTCCTCGCCGCGGACGGCTTTTCGCGGCCCTTGACGCGGGCGGCCTTGCCCCGGCGTTCGCGCAGGTAGTACAGCTTGGCCCGGCGCACCCGGCCTTCCCGCGTGACCTGCACCTTCTCCACGCGGGGAGAATGAAGGGGGAAGACGCGTTCCACCCCTTCGCCATACGCCACGCGGCGCACGGTGAAGGATGCGTCGGGGCCTACGCCGCCATGGCGGCCAATCACGATGCCTTCATAGGCCTGCACCCGCTCTTTTTCGCCTTCCACGATACGGAAACTGACGCGCACCGTGTCCCCGACTTCAAACTTGGGGATTTGGTCCGCAGGCTTCATCTGGGCTTGTTTCAATTCATCCAACGCGCTCACTGGTATTCTCCCTGTTGCTTTCGGATTCCTCCCGAACGAGTTCGGCGAGGAGTTTCCGGTCATCTTCCTGCAAATTGTTCAGCAAATCGGGCCGCCGCTGTTTCGTAATGCGTAAGGCCTCTTTGCGGCGCCACCGTTCGATGAGGGCGTGATTGCCCTCGAGAAGCACATCGGGCGCGGCCATGCCCCGGTACTCACGGGGCCGCGTGTACTGGGGAAAGCCGAGCAGACCGCTGTAAAACGAGTCCGTCTCCACCGATTCCCATTTTCCCACGACGCCGGGGTTCATGCGGCTGAGGGCCTCCACAAGGACTAGGGCGGGCAACTCGCCCCCGCTCAGGACGTAGTCCCCGATGGAAATCTCGTCCGTGCATAACCCTTGGCTTACGCGCTCGTCCACGCCTTCATAGCGGCCGCAAATCACGGCCAAATCGCCCGCCTCCGCCAATTCCTGGACCAGGGCCTGGTCCAAACGCCGGCCGCGCGGCGACATCAAAACGATCCGGTCCAGCCGGTTTTCGTCCCGGAGACTCTCCACGGCCTCGAAAATGGGCTCGCATTTCATCACCATGCCCGCGCCGCCGCCAAACGGGGCGTCATCCGTGGTGCGATGCCGGTCATGGGCGAAATCGCGGATATTGGTCACGCGAACGTCAAGCAACCCCTTTTCCCGCGCCTTGCCCAGCAGACTGGCGCGCAGGGGAGCCTCGACAATCTCCGGGAACAGCGTGAGGATATCAATCCTCATCGGACACCCTATACGGCGCCAAATCGCCCACCGTCATGATCCCCGCCTCCAAGTCCACGGCCTCGACCAGCTCTGGGATTAAGGGGATGATCACTTCGCCGCCATCCGGAGTCTTCACCGCGGCCATGGCGTGCGCCTTTCCATCGTAGAGGTCCGTGATACGACCGGCGATGGTCCCGTCGGCATGCGCCACCGTGAGCCTGCGCAAGTCGTCCAACGTGTACAACGGTTCGGACTCGTCTTCCGGGGACGCGGGCGCTAGCGCTTCCGCGCCTCGCAGTTGCGCAATCGTATCCTTGGGCGTTCCCGCGCTGACGGTGAGCACCACCCCCTGACCGGTCTGGCGAACCCCAATGACCTTACACTTCCATTCCCGGCCCGTGGTTCCACGAAACCAAACCCAACCATCCGTTTGCACCCGATCCTTCATGCCTGGAACGGGTTCCACTCGCACTTCGCGGCGATCGGGACGGACCGACACCACTTTTCCGCTACACACGCGTTCTTCCGGCATGGCTTACGGATCCGGCGGGAGGGTTGTGGCCTATTCGTCGCCGATCTGAAGATTGGCGCGAACGTCTTGCTTGGACGCAGCCGAGTTCAGCAACGTGCGCAGGGCCTTGGCGGTGCGGCCGTTCTTGCCGATGATCTTGCCCATGTCCTCGGGATGAACCCGCAATTCATAGGCTTGGCCATCGTCCCGGTCGATCACCCGGACTTGCACGTCCTCGGGATGGCTCACGAGCTTCTTGGCTATTAGCTCAATCAAGTCCTTCACGTCACGATTCCGAGCCGGATGTCTCCTCCGCGCTCGCGGAAGCCTCCGGAGGGGCTGTCTCTTCCGCGGCGGGCGTCAGCGAACGGCCGGTGGCCTTCGCCTCAAGGATGCCTTCCTTCGAGAGCAGATTGCGCACCGTGGGGCTGGGCTTCGCGCCGCACTTGAGCCATTCCAGGGCCCGCGGCCCATCAACCTTATACTTCGGCTCGTTGGGACTCGCCGGGTGGTAATAGCCCAACTCCTCGATGACCGGGCCGCGCACGCGCTTGCGGCTATCGGCCACCACGATTCGGTAGTATGGAGCATGCGTGCGGCCACCGCGCCGCAACCGGATTACTGTCGCCATGAAAAACGTATCTCCCTTTGCCTAATCAGGGCATGCGCATGGATGCGCCCTTGCCCTTTCCTTTTTTCTTCGAACCCTTCATCATTTGCTTCATCATCTTCTTGCTCTGCTCGAAATCCTTCAGAAGCCGGTTCACTTCCTGGACGGAGGTCCCGCTGCCCATGGCGATCCGGCGCCGCCGGCTGCCATTGATGATCTTGGGGTTGTGCCGTTCCTTGGGCGTCATCGAGTAGATGATGGCCTCGGTGTACTTCATCTGGTCGTCGTCGAAGTCCATCCCTTGGTCCATCATCTTGCTCATGCCGGGAATCTTCTTCATCAGGTCGCCGAACGAGCCCATCTTCTTGAGCTGCTGCATCTGTTGCAGGAAATCCTCGAGGTCCCAGCTCGCCTTTCGGGCCTTTTCCTGAAACTTGAGGGCCTGCTCTTGATCCACCACCTCCTGGGCCTGTTCCACGAGCGAAACCACGTCGCCCATGCCCAGGATCTGGTCGGCCATGCGCTTGGGGTGGAAGGCTTGCAGCGCGTCAAGCTTCTCGCCCGTCCCCACGAACTTGATGGGACAGCCGGTGACCTTGATCACGCTCAACGCCGCGCCGCCCCGCGCGTCGCCGTCCATCTGCGTCAGCACCACGCCGGTGAGCGGAACGGCCTCATGGAACTGCTTGGCCGAGTTGACCGCGTCCTGACCCGTCATGGCGTTGGCCACGAAGATAATCTCTTGGGGCTTGATAGACCGCTGAATCCGGCGGACCTCGCCCATCATCTCTTCGTCGACGTGAAGCCGGCCCGCCGTGTCCAGGATGATCACGTCGCACCCGCGCACCTGGGCCTCGCCGCGGGCCATGAGCGCGCAGTCCACGGGATCGGCCTTTTCGCCAAGGCTGAAGAACTGCGCCTCGGCCCTTTCCGCCACAATCTCCAACTGGCGAATGGCCGCCGGGCGGTATACGTCGGCCCCCACAAGCAAGGGCTTGTAGCCCTGCTTCTTGAGGTGCACGGCCAGCTTACCGGCCGTGGTGGTCTTGCCTTGGCCCTGAAGGCCAACGAGCATGATTTGCGTGGGCGGCTTCTCCGCCATCTGAAGCGGGGCGTTTTCCCCGCCCATGAGTTCGACAAGCTCGTCGTGGACGATCTTGACGATCTGCTGGCCCGGCTGAACGCTCTTGAGGACCTCTTGGCCTTCCGCCTTCTTCTGGACCTCGTTGATGAAGTCCTTGACGACGCGATAATTGACGTCCGCTTCAAGGAGGGCCTTGCGGATTTCTTGCAGCCCCTCCTTCATGTTCTTCTCGGTCAGCTTTCCCTGACCGCGGAGATTCTTGAAGGCGCCTTCAAGCCGTTTACTGAGCGATTCAAACATACGCTGGCACCGCCTGCTATTCCAACACAAAACACCCGGATTTCCAGGAAATCCGGCATGATCAAGACAGATCACTCCCCCTCTGCGAAATGAATAGTATCATACAGACGGGCAACCCTTCAATCAGGCGGTTCGAACCATGTCAACACGGCATTCCGTGATTTGACTCACAGGGGCTCCGCGGGTAGAATATTGCCTCCGGAGGCAAGGTCTCCCCGGCCGCCTTCCGGGCATCCTGACCCGTCCCGCCTGTAATCTGGAGGCTTCATGCGTTATCCCGAAGACCGCTTCATGGAAGGACTCTCTTTCGACGAC
>PUOI01000404.1 GCA_003552765.1 Candidatus Hydrogenedentota bacterium
ATACGGCTCGAGAAAAGGAAAAGGACCTACGAGCGCGTGGCTTCGTAAGTCCTTGTGTGTCAAGCATTTATATGGCGCGCCTGGGGCGATTCGAACGCCCGGCCTACGGCTTAGAAGGCCGTTGCTCTATCCAACTGAGCTACAGGCGCGTGTGGCTAGGTGTTGGGTATAAGCTCTTCCGAGCCACTTGATTATCCCATATCCGTGGCCGTTTCACCAACACCGCCGCGCGGTTAGGGCAGCCGGTTCAGGACTTGCTCGCGGTATTCCGCGGTATAGGCGGAACGTTGGGCGCGCTCGTCGGCAGGATACCGGGCGAGGTGCTGGCGAATCAGGGCGATGCGTTCTTGCGTGGGCGGATGGGAGGACAAGAAGGGCAGGCTTGGAGCAGCCCCCCGGCGTTGTTCTTGTTCGCGCATCTTCTCCATGAAGGTCAGCATCGCGCCGGGGTCGTAGCCCGCGCGCCAGAGCAATTCCACGGCGATGGCGTCGGCCTCCCGCTCGTTTTCGCGGCTGAAGTTCATCTCGACGAGGTTTGATGCGATATTGGCCGCCGCGCCGGGGTCGTCACCGAGCAGCACGCGCACAAGCAGGTTGTAGCCGTACATGCGGGTGAGGCGTTCGCCGTGGTGGCGCGCCGCGACGTGACCGATTTCATGGGCCATCACACCGGCGAGTTCGGCCTCGTTTTCGGCGAGCCGCATCAGCCCGGTGTACAGGTACATGTGGCCGCCGGGCAAGGCGAAGGCGTTGACGGTGTCTGGTTCGTCAATCACCGTAAACCGGTATTCCACATCCCTTCGCGGCGCCACGCGCGCGAGCCGCCGGCCGATGCCGCGGACGTATTCCTGCAACTCGGCATCGCCATGGATGGGTTTCTGTTTCTCGATCTCATCCGCCAGCTCCCGGCCCAACTGGACTTCCTGTTGCGTGCTCAGGATGTTGATGGGCGGAGCGGGCAGCGTCTCGCACCCGCAGGCCATTACAAGAAACGCCGCCACGGCGGCCAGTTGCATAAGGCCGCCCACAAGCAGTGATTTGCGCATCGCCACGTTCATATCCTTATCATTGAGGCCCAGCCCCGTTCCTATTCCGTGCGCGTGTTCAGCAGCAATCCCACATCATTGGCTTCCCACAACGTCACGCCCAAGTCGGGCGCCCCGTTCTGGTTGAAATCGGCCACAACCAGCGCGCGAGGGCGGCCGCGCCGGAAGCTGTACGTCTCCCGCTCGAATTCCTGGGGGATGGACGCGTCTTCCGAACGGTTCACCAGGACCGCCACTTGTTCCGAGGCGTAACAGGCCAGAGCGATATCGGGCCGGCCGTTGCCGGTGAAATCAGCAACCGCCACATCGCGGATCTCGTGCTCGATCGTGTCCCGGCCTTCGCCGAGGAGGATTTCTTGGCTCAAGCTGAAGCGGAATCCCCCCTCACCATAGAAGATTACCACGGAGTCATCCGCATGGCAATGGCTCACAATGAGGTCATCGTGTCCGCTTCCGTTGACGTCCGCCACGCGGATCGTGTGGGGCAGCCTGCCCCGGCTGGGAAAGCGGGTTTCCAATACGAAACTCCCTTGCCCGTCTCCGCGCCAAATGCCGACTTCGCTGGACGCGTAGAACACGGTGGCCAGGTCCAACCGGCCGTCCCCATTGAAGTCCGCGGCGGCTAGGTTGCGAATACCGCCGGGGGCGGAGATAATCTCGGGCTCGCCGAAACGTGTTTGGTCCTCGCCGCCTTCCTGCCCCGGAAAGACGAGCAGCACATCGCTCGACCATCCCGCCGCCACAATGTCTTTGTGTCCGTTCCCCGTGAAATCCTCCACCACCAGCGCGGTGACGCCTGGCTGGGTAAAGACAGGGCGATCGTCGCTGTCGCGCATGCGCGCGTAGGTCAGGGGCTGTTCCGGAACGGTGTATACCTCTGGCTCAAACAAGCTATTGCCCAGGTTCCGGTAATACGTGATGTCCCGCCCGCGTGTGGCCATGAAACTGCCAACCACCAGATCCGGGTAACGGGGCGAACTCACATTGGCCGCCACCACGCTGTAGGGCGCGAAATCCGCGCGCAGAGGAGGATGCACGCTGTACTCGAGATCGCCCTCGGCCACTAGCATGGCCAACTCATCGTTTGCCGGGCGCTCTTCACGCGGATCCCGCATGGTTCCCCGGTCGGCGGTAACGATGTCGGGCCAGCCGTTGTCCGTGAGGTCCACCGCGACTATGCCGCTTGGATTGGGTCCCACGCCGTAGAGTTCGCCGTGCACCCTGAAAGTGTTTGCGCCCGCCGCCACGGCCATTAGCAAAATGCATACTACAACAACACGCTTCACGATTCGGCTCCTCGAGGAACTGCAGGTCTCAACATGGTCTTCGGGGTCCAGCCCCCTTGGCAAAACTGGGCCGCCAGCTCAATCGCCGCGCAAAGACTCGTCTCGCGGGCTTGCCCCGTTCCCGCGATATCGTACGCTGTGCCGTGGTCCACGGAAGTCCGCACGATCGGGATACCCAGGGTCACGTTAACGCCCTCATCCATGGCGATTAGTTTCATCGGAATATGGCCTTGGTCATGATACATGGCGACCACCGCGTCGAACTCCCCCTTCCACATGCGCCGGAACACCGTGTCGGGGGGGTGGGGGCCGGAACACTCAAGCCCTTCCTCCAAACATTGCGCCACCGCGGGAGCTATGCGCTCTAGCTCTTCCTGGCCGAAGGCGCCCTCTTCGCCCGCATGGGGATTGAGTCCCGCCACCGCGACATGGCGCCGCGCCAGACCAAGCCCCGAGAGCGCGCGGCCAGCAATCCGCACGGAATCGGCGATCCGGTCTTCCGTCACGAGGTCCAGCGCGTCACGCAAACTGCAATGGCTGCTGATGTGCACCACGCGCATTGAGCCCGCGAAGAGGCACATGCGGTAGTCCCGGCTTCCGGTGAGTTCGGCGATGAAGTCGGTGTGGCCCTGATAGGCATACCCCGCTTGATGAATGCCCACTTTGTTCAGGGGACAGGTTACCAGCCCGTCCACCCGTTGCTCCATGGCCAAGGTCACGCCCGTGCGGACCCACTCAATGGCGCACCGTCCCGCCTCGCCATCCAACTCGCCGGGGCGGCGCGGCGGAACCGGGATTCCCGTGTCCAGCACAGGCACGGCATCGGCCACCCCGGCGCTTTCCTCGGGCTCCCCCACTCTCACCGGCGGCGGACAACCCGGCGCATCCGCCGCAAGCGCCTGGAAATGAGCGAGGCTTCCCACAACGAGGGGCTGGCATTGGCTCCAGACCTCCCCATGCGCAAGCGCTTTCACGAGAATTTCGGGGCCGATGCCGTTGATGTCGCCCATGGTTATGGCCAGCAGTGGTTTCATAAGAAGTGCCGGGGGGCTATTCCGAATCCTGTACTTGAGACTTGAAGGGGGCCTAAACGTCAGGGAACTCTATCTTACCACACGTCATCCGTGATGCGCTGCGCGAACTTCCGTGGTATTCTAATAAAGGGCCTGTCAACACACTCCGAACCAACCACGCAGTCGCCTTTTAAAAACGATGTCGCACGAACACGCCATGACCAAGAGCGCCCTGCGCCGCCACTACCGCGCAAAACGCCGGGCGCTGCCTTGCGATCAACGCGCCTCCGCCGATGAGGCCATCGCGAAGCATCTCCGCTCGGTGCCCATCTTCCAACGCGCCTCCGCCTTCTTGTCCTATGTGTCCATCCCTGGAGACGAGGCCGGCACGCGTGACTTACTCCACCAACTCGCGGAAGAGGGCCGCTTTGTCCTTGTCCCGCGCTCGTTGCCCGGCGGCGATCTCTCGTGGCATCGGTTCTACGGGCTCGCCTCTCTTGTGGAAGGCCGCCATGGCATTCTGGAGCCCGCGCCCGGCGCTCCCGCCGTTACGAGCAGGCCGTCGCCGGCGGTTGTTCTCACGCCCGGCGTCGCATTCACGCCCGAGGGCTGCCGCCTAGGCCAGGGCGGAGGCTATTACGACCGGTTTCTGGCCGAATTCAGCGGGGTGAGCATTGGACTCGCCTATTCTTGTCAGATCACGCGGTCCTTGCCGCAATCCCACCATGATTGTCCCGTGGATTACATCATCACCGAAGAGACGGTTTACACCGCCTC
>PUOI01000322.1 GCA_003552765.1 Candidatus Hydrogenedentota bacterium
ATTCCCCCTTCGAAGGGGGATCAAGGGGGATGTCAACCTCCATCCAACGGCTCGGTCTTCTACATCCCCCGGCCCTTGCGGGCCTGCCCCCTTCGAAGGGGGAATTTTTCCGCGTTATCCCAGTTTCAGGCTCGCACAGCTCCCAACCCGGTCCTTTTCGCGTTAATTGGCGTTCATTCGCGGTTCCTATAATGGGTATGTAGAAGCGGCGTCCCCGCCGCTTCACACAGCAGGGACGCCGCTTCCGATATCGCCTCCTTCCCCCGGCGCCGTTACTCGATGCCGAGCACGGCGTTGATGACCTTCTGAATGTCGCGGGCGTCCGTGTCGCCGCTCTTGGTCTGGTCGGTGTCGTATCGCTCATCGACTGGAAGCCCAAGCACCTTGTTGGTCACGAGCTGGATGTCCCGCGCGTTCACCACGCCGTTGCCCGTGACGTCGCCGGGAACTTCCGGCCCAAGCAGCCCGTAGGCGGTCAGGTGTTCCACCTCCACCACGGCGCGGTCCTTGTCGTCAAAGGTCACCTCCAACTCGTCCGCGCGCAGGATCTCGGCGGGATCCGGCAGGAGCGGCTGGAACTGCTCGTCCAGGTTGGTGACCATCAGCCCCACGCTGAGTTCATCCCACGCCTCCGGCGCCAGGGTGGGCGGGAGCCGCAACGTGATCGGCGCATCCGCCGTCTCGGCGAGTTCCCCGGTTTCGCCGCCGCGTTCCACAAGGATATGGACATCGACATACGGCGACCGCGGCGTCTCGCCTTCGGGCAGGGCCACATCCTCCTCGAACAGATGCTCCACGTTCGTCGCGCTACGCACTACCACGAACGCGTCGTCGACGTCTTCCGGCAAGGCTTCCGCGGGGATCTCTGCCTTCACCCCCTCGGGCGTCTCGTATTCCAATGGTTCCGCTTCTTCTTCCCAGTCTTCCCACCGGCCAGAACCCGGCATAGACCCCGCTGCGATGGACACCCCGTGGGGCGTATCCCGAATCTCGCGCATCTCACCGGCGAACTGGGCCGTGCCCATCTCAAACGGGTTAGCACCATAGCTAAATCGTTGATTATAGACGTGCTCTTGCCCCGTTTCCTTGTCCACAAGGCGGAGTTCGTACTCTCCCGGCGCTCGCCCCGGCGTCTCCACCGCGAGCAGCCCGTTCTCGATGTCACTGTCCTCGGTAACGTAAGTGCGCTCATCGCCAATGTAGACCGCGGTATCGTCCGTCAGACCTAAGGCATGCACGTGCACCAGGTTGCCGCCCAAGGACAATGCTTCCAGGGGATGTCCTTCATCCGGATCCTCAAGGTGGGTAATCCCGAACTCATCCCGGTAGGCCGCGTTGACTTCGGTTGTCTCGTCCGGTTTGACGGTCACCGTCTGCGGCTCAGGATCCACCCAGTCCTCAAGCTCACGAAACTCCACCGTATACTCGCCGGGCTCCAACTCTTCAGCCGTATCCCCGCTATAGCGCGGAGTCTGTATAAAACGAGGGATGTGCTCCAAAAACCACGCCGCCCCGGCCTCGTTGGCCTCCTCGGGCTCAATCGTGACGCGCAGGTCTCCCGTGGCGCGTCCCTCAGACACCACAAGGTCCACGGCGTCCCCGGCTATGGCGTTGGCCCCGCCGCGAACGGATTGGGCGATCACCTCGCCCTCCGTCACCTCGTCGCTGCGCTCCATCTCCACGGAGCCAACCGTCAAATCCGCCTCTTCAAGCAGCGTCTCCGCCTCCGCCTGCGGGATTTCCTCGACATCAGGCACGGTCACCACCACGGCTTCTTCCGCCTCGTACTCGTACGGCCCCAGGTCGATCCCCTCGCCCCGGGGCCGGCTCCGGCCCTCGATGTCCTCAAGCGGCGCATCCTCCGCACGGCTCCGGCTCGGCGCATCATCAAAGCTCAACTGGCCCGCGTCCCGCGCGGGCGATTCCGGACTCAGGCGGTAGTCTCCCTCCTCCGGATTCGCAAACAACGGATCATCGTCGACAACATTCGTATCCGGGTCTGGTTTCTGATCGCCCACAATCGCGTGGCCAACGAAACTCACTCCGGAAAGCTGGGGCTCGCTGTTGCCCCACACTATGGCGTTAAACAAACCGTGGTAGTTGAGGCGCGTGCGATGGCCTTCCTGCCAGATGGCGCCGGCTTCCTCTCCCGCCGTGTTCCCGCTGAACGTCACATTCACCAGATCGGCGTCCATCAGTTTAGCCGGACTCATCGGGGACCCATCGTCGGTATAATTCAAGTAAATGGCCCCTCCGCGTTTGTCCGCCGCGTTTCGCGCGAACAAGCTGTTCTCCACCCGCAGGTAAAAGCCCCGCACGTGGTCAAGGCTAGGATGCCCGCCTATCGCCCCGCCCAAGGGGGCCTCATTCTCTTCAAACCGGCACCCCGTGATCACCGAGTCGCGATAGGGATTGATCGCCCCGCCGCGTTCGTCAGCCGTGTTGCCAATGAACACCGAATCCCGCACCTCCCGCGCGCCAGAAATCGCCCCTCCGTACTCCTCGGCGTGGTTGTCCACGAATGTGCAGCCTTCCACGACATCGGCATCCCAAATCGCGCCGCCTTCTTTTGCGCTGTTGCCTTCGAAGTGGGAGTCGTGCATTTCCTCCACTTCAGCGACTGCCCCTCCCTCATGATCTTGACTGTTGTTTTCGAACACCGAATCACGCACTTCCACAACATTGCTTACCGCCCCTCCTCCGTATGGTATATGGGGACCGCCTCCGTTCTCGGTAAAAACACAGTCGTGGATATGGCCGAGGGGACCGTCGCGACGAGAACTGGCAACAGCTCGCTGGGGGTTATTCGAGAAGGTCGAGGAACGAATTTCGAAGCGAGGGACCGAAGAATCGTCCTTTTGGTCGTCTTTGTGATAGGGGGGCAGCCATATTGCCGCGCCGCTAACGTTTGTATCGGTTCCCTCTTTGTGGTTTTCGAAGTGGCAATTTTCCACGAGGTCCACGGTTCCGTAAATTCCTGCTCCTGTTCGTCCTTGGTTGTCGTAAAACCGGCTATTACGCACCGTTAATAGGCTCCCTCTATCATTGTCACTAGGGGATGGATTATAGATGCCTCCCCCCAAGGGAGGGCTTTCGGCCTTGTAAAGGCGGGCCCGGCCCCCGGTTATCGTGAACCCGTCAATCTTGGAATCTCCGGTCACGAACACGACGTGTTGTGCTGGAGACCCGTCCAAGGCTTCGGACCCATCCAAGACCGTTTCGTTCTCCTCGAAATCCCGTTCGGCCCGCTCTTGTTCGCCGCCACTAAACCCTCCGTATAGCTCCACGCCCTGGCGAAGGTCAATAGATCCACTGTCCATGTCACTGACCCGCTCTTCATCGTACACGCCTGCGGCCACCCAGACTTCGCCACCTCCCGACTCATAGGCGGCATCAATAGCGGGCTGGATTTCCCTGAAAGCGGTTTCCCAGGACCGGCCGTCCGCCTCATTGGCGGTTTGATTCTTATTGACGTACCAGACATCCTCACTGGCCGCGGCAATCGTTGACCCGAGCACGACGCACATAGCCGTTATGAGTAGCGCGCTGTACGTTCGCATGGCTTTAGTCCTTTCCTCTAGTTACGGCAGCCAAATTGACTACCAAACAGTGCTGTGCTGTAAATCGGAAGCAGTCAGTTCCGCCACCGGTCCCACCAATAGGTTAGTTCGGGATCGGTGGGATGCTCGTCCATGCCAATGTCCGGATCCTTGCCAATGGGGCGCAGTTTGTCGCTAAAATCCCGGTAAAAGATGGTATTATCATCTCCGTCTTCATCTTTCTCTGCACGGCCAATGCAGGGCGAAGTGCCAGACAGCTTGTACCAGTCGACTGGTCCATCCACAGGATCGACACTGCGGAATTGTAATCCGTTACGAGTATCAGGAATACTTGGATCCGAACTATCAAACGGGCCTATATTGCTATGACCGTCCTCATCCAGGTTCAAATCGGTATTCGTTCGGACGGCGCTATAGTAGATTTCCTTGGAGTTGCTGCACAACTCGCCAGCGCTTGGCGCGTTCGAACCGCCGTCATTGTTCCAGAAGATGTTGTTCCGGAAATCTTCCCCCATACCGGTCATGTTCTCCGCTCCGCCGGCGCCA
>PUOI01000216.1 GCA_003552765.1 Candidatus Hydrogenedentota bacterium
AGCGTTAGGGGGAAACAGCCAGCATGGCATGTGAGGCAATGGCGTATGCCCGGGCGGGTTTGGTGGGCAACCCGTCGGACGGGTATTTTGGCAAGACGATAAGCATCATCATACGGGACTTCGCCGCCAAGGTGAGTCTCTACGAGAATCCCGAGTTGGAGATTGTGCCCAGTTTCCAGGACCGCTCTCAGTACACCTCGATTCGAGACCTGGTCGAGGACGTAAAACGGGAGGGGTATTACGGCGGAATCCGGCTCATGAAGGCGGCCATCCGCAAGTTCGTGGAGTATTGTGATAGGCGGGGGATTCAGTTGCCCGAGCGCAACTTCTCCATCCGATACCGAAGCAATATCCCGCGCCGCGTGGGGATGGCCGGGTCAAGCGCACTTGTGACCGCCACCATGCGTTGCTTGATGGAGTTCTACGACGTGGATATACCGGAGGTGGAACAACCGGGCCTTATCCTGAGCGTGGAGAACGAGGAACTCGGCATCTCGGCGGGCCTTCAAGATCGTGTGATCCAGGTCTACGAGGGCTGTGTGTACATGGATTTCGATAAGTCGTATATGGAAACCCATGGACACGGCTATTATGAACCGATTGATCCCGGCCTGCTTCCGAATCTTTTCGTCGCCTACCAAACCAAACTGGGAGAAGGTTCCGAGGTTTTCCACAACAACATCCGGGGCCGTTGGTTGGAGGGAGATCCCGTCATCGTCAACGCCATGCAAGAGTTCGCCTCATATGCAAAGGAAGTCCGTGACTTGCTGGTTGCCGATCGCGGAGACGAGATCGGCCCCTGGCTGGACAAGAACTTCGAGTTGCGCCGCAGCCTGTTCACGTTGTCGCAGGACAACATTGACATGGTGGAACGGGCGCGGTCCGCGGGCGCGCACGCCAAGTTCGCGGGATCCGGCGGGGCGATAGTGGGGGTTTACAAAGACGAGGCCATGTACCAGAAGTTGCAAAGCGCCTTTGACGAGACACACACGGCGTTGTTCAAACCTCAGATCACGGCGGGATAAGCAGAGGCCCAACCGAGGAGACCGGTGCATGACGCTGGAGATCCGTCTGGTTAACACCGCGGACGAAATCGAGACTGTCGCGGCTCTAGCTCAGGAGATATGGAACGAGCATTTCCCGCCCATCATCGGCCAGGCGCAGGTGGACTATATGCTGGAGAATCTGCAGAGCGCTCCGGCCATATCACAGCAGATCGCCGGCGGGTACGAGTACTACCTCGTGAACTTGGAGGAACGCCCCGCCGGCTATCTCGCGTTGGTCCCGTCCGTGGATGAGGAGGCTGTCCAACTCTCAAAGCTCTACGTGAAATCCGAACACCGGGGCGGCGGACTCGGGAAGGCGATTATCGATTTTGCCGAACGCCGTTGCGACGAACTGGGCGCCCACACGCTATGGCTTACCGTCAATCAGCATAACGCCGGTCCTATTGCCTTCTACGAGCGGCGCGGCTTCACGAGAGACGGCGAACTCGTGATGGACATCGGCGGCGGCTTCGTGATGCAAGACTACAAGATGGTCAAATCCCTGGCGGGCGAATGATGGCGGGCCGCGCCTTTCCGGAGCGTTTGAAGAGACATGATAGTTGGATTTGGATGGTCTGATTATGAACAAGCTTCGTGCAGCTTCCGTGCAGTTCAATCACAAGCACGGGGACAAGTCCCACAATCTTCGCCGGATTACCGAGTTTGCGGAGACCGCCGCGGAAAACCAGGTGGATCTCCTTGTTTTTCCGGAGATGTGCATCACGGGCTACTGGGGCGTCCGGAAGATGGGCCGCGCGGAGATTGAGGCCCTGTCCGAACCCATCCCGGCGGGTCCCTCTTCCCAAGCCTTGCTCGCGCTGGCGGAAAAGCACGGGATAACCATTGGCGCGGGGCTTATCGAGCGCGACGATGAGGGCAACCTGTACAATGCATATGCCGTTGCCATGCCCGATGGCCGGGTGGCTGTTCATAGGAAGCTGCACACCTTCATTAGCGAACACATGAAGAGCGGCGATTCCTATACCGTGTTTGATATCCCACAAGGGGCGCGGGTGGGGATCCTGATTTGCTATGACGTGAACATCATCGAGAACGTCCGCATCACCGCGTTGCAGGGCGCCGAGATTCTATTGGCGCCGCATCAAACCGGGGGGTGCGTGAACCCGAGTCCGCGTTGCATGGGCGCCATCGACCCGCAACTCTGGGAGAACCGGCGCGCGGATCCCGAGGCCATCGAGGCCGAGTTCCGTGGTCCCAAGGGCCGGGAATGGCTGATGCGCTGGCTGCCCTCACGCGCCCACGACAACGGCATGTTCGTGATCTTCAGTAATGGCGTGGGGCGGGACGACGACGAAGTGCGCACGGGAAACGCCATGATTCTCGACCCCTACGGGGATGTCTTGGCGGAGACCTGGAAGGCGGACGACGCCATGGTGATGGCGGATTTGGACCCGCACGTGCTTGATAAATGCACGGGCGCCCGGTGGATGGCGACGCGCCGGCCGGATCTCTATGGTCCCTTGGCGGAGTTTACCGGCCGGGAACAAGACACGCGGGCGGTGCGATTTGATTTTGACGCGGACAACGTCTGAGGTCTGCGTCGGCGCATCCCTTGATCGTCCTCCGCGCGTGGGGATAGACTCTCCTTCAAAGCACGGAGGCTTTGCGGTTCAATGAATGGAACACCTGACATATGCTGAAACAATATCCGGCCTTCTTTACCTTTTTAATGGCGGCTTGCGACAGTCTCGCGGTGCTTGCGGCATACCTGCTGGCTGTTCTCGCCGCCGTCGCGCCGGATGAGGAATACCGCGCGCTCTTCGAGGAGAACTTCGTCTATTTCGTCGCGTTTGTGTTGATCTGGTGCGTGACGGCCACGGATCAACGCTTATTCACCTCGCGCCGGGAGGATACGCTGCCGCGCCTGCTCATGTCGGTGCTCAAGGCCGTAGCCATCACGCTGGTGATAAGCGGCTTCCTTGTTGTGTTCCTCACGCGGGTGGCGCCGGACACGGTTTTCTTCGCGCTATTTGGCGTCCTCGCCCTGGCTGCTCTCGTGACGTTCCGGTGCGTTCTGCGCGTATTGCTGTGGTGGCTCCGGCGGAAAGGCTTCAATTACCGCAACATCATCCTGGTGGGCGCCAACGAGCGTTCCGAGCACTTGGCCAATATCTTCGCCGAGCGAACGCATTACGGCTACAACGTGCATGGCGTCTTGGAAGACGAACCCGAACGGGTGGAGACTTTAACGAAGCGTTATGGGATTCCCCATCTAGGCCGATTCGACGCCCTTGAGAATCTGTTGCTGGAAAGGGTGGTGGACGAGGTTCACATTTCGTTGCCGGTGCGCTCCCAGTATGAGCGCATCATGAGCATGGCCCACCTTTGCGAAGGGATTGGGGTGCCGGTCCGGCTGATGGCGGATCTCTTTCCGTTGCGCATCGCCACGAGCACGGTGCATCACCTCGAAGATATTCCCATGCTGTGTCTTACCCCCATTCCGCAAGCCCGGCTCCAGCTCTTTCTCAAGCGCGCCGTTGATTTCGGGGTGTCCTCCGCGCTGCTTGCGGTTCTGTTGCCCTTCTTGTTCTTGCCGGTAGCTATCGCAATCAAACTCGAATCGCGCGGGCCGGTCTTCTTCAGCCAAGAACGGGTGGGACTGAATCAGCGTCGCTTCAACATCCTTAAGTTCCGCTCGATGGTCCAAAACGCCGAGGAGCTGCGTTCCCAGGTGGCCCATCTCAACGAGGCGGACGGTCCGGCTTTTAAGGTGCGCACGGATCCCCGCATCACGCGGGTGGGAGCCTTTCTGCGCAAATATAGCATCGACGAGTTCCCCCAACTCATCAATGTCTGGCTGGGCCACATGAGCCTTGTGGGACCCCGGCCGCCGCTCGCAAGCGAGGTTGCCGACTATACATGGAGTCAGCGCCGGCGGCTGAGCGTCAAGCCGGGCATGACGGGTCTGTGGCAAATCAGCGGACGCAGCGACGTGACCTTTGATGAATGGGTGGAACTCGACCTTGCCTACATCGACTCCTGGTCGCTGGCCCAGGACATCCGCATTCTCGTGAAGACATTCCGCGCGGTTATCGAGGG
>PUOI01000071.1 GCA_003552765.1 Candidatus Hydrogenedentota bacterium
ATCACCTACCGGCTGTCCTTCGGCGAGAAACGGCTGGTTGGGCTCGCGGGTGTGCTGGCGATGAAGCCGGAGGCCTTGTTGCTTGACGAACCCACCGCTGGTCTGGATCCCGAGGCGGAAGAGCGGGTCGAAGCGTTACTCGCCGGTTTGCCCCAGGCCATGATCATAACCTCGCACAATCACGGTATGCTTCAGCGCTTGAGTAACCGCATGCTGACGCTTCAGAAGGGTAGTCTGCGTCCCGCCGCTGAATAAAGGCATTCCCTGTCCCAACTCACTGTCCCCAAACCTCTCAAGACTCTTCGTCCAACTCTTCCGCAGCCCGTTCTTCGCCCTCGACATACATTACCTTAAGCACGGGTTCCATGGCGCCGGGATGCGTTTCGACCAGATGGGCGGTGAAGCGCGCGAAATAGAAGAGCGAGCTGAAGCATATCCACAAGGCCGCGAGGGCCACGCCCGCACGGCGGATCCAGGGTTTTTCGAGCCAGTTGGTGATTGCCTCCACATTCATCTATCAGATCCCCATTGTCTTGATGGCGTCAAGCGCCAATTCGTGAAGCCGCGCATTGCTCGCGACAACTCCCCGGTTGCGGGCGAGCGTCCGGCCCGCCGTGAAGTCCAATTGCTTTCCGTCGAGGTCGCTGACCGAGCCCCCCGCCTCCTCGACCACGATGCTCCCAGCGGCTTGATCCCAGATCATCTCACGGTAATCAGGCCGGCTGGGGGAGAGGAGACGAAACAAGAGGTCGCCTTGTCCCGCGGCGAGCATGGCGTACTTGGCTTGGCTATCCATGCAGACGGGGCCAGCGGTGACGCCCATGTGAGCCAAGAGCTGGTCCAGTTGGCTCACGTTCGTGTGCCCCGCCTCGGCGGACCGTAGCACGCGAGCGTCCCTGAGGGACTCAATGTTGGAAACCGTTAGCTGCTCAAGGGGCGCGTCCGGATCGTTCAGGGGTGTTACCCAACAGCCCTCGCCGCGCATGACGATAAGCAGCGAGCCCGGCCCCCCGGGTTCGTCCACGCCGCCTGGCGTGAGGTTTGGGCATCCCAACGCCCCGATGCGTACTTCCCCGTTCTCGATCAAAGCCAGCGCGACCGCGTACTGCTCTCGCCGGAGAAACCCCTTGGTTCCGTCGATGGGATCCAGGGTCCAGAACCGGTCAGCGGGCTCGCCTCCGCCCCTATCTATCAACGCGCATACCGTGTCGGGCGTGGCGTGGGGGAGAGCGGAGCCGACGAAACGGGTGACGGTCTCAAGCGTCTCGCTGTTCTCCGGACTGCGCAAGGCGTGGGAGTCTTCCTCCGCTACCAAAACGTCACCGGGAAAGGCGCGCTGGAGCATGGACGCCACCACCGCCTGCGCCGCGTAATCCGCCACAGTGACCGGGCTACGGTCGTCCTTGGTCATCGCGGGGGTGACCAGTTCTTGCTCAATGGTCTTGACCAACAGCCCCGCCTGGCGCGCGGCGTCCATGGCAAAGGCGATTTCGGGATGAGTGCGATCCAGGGGCATGTTACTTCCTTCCTTGCGGGTGCTTGGCCAGCGTAACTAATGAGACGCCTCGGCGGGGGCCTCAAGAATCCGGACAGTAGCATGAGGGTGAACAGAACATCAACTTGCGGCGGAAGGGTGGGAGGATTCGATGTGCCCCAGGGCCATGCGGGCGAGGTTCAGCGCGCCTTGCTTGCCGGCGCCGCCCACTTCCAGGCCGGGTCCCACGCAGCTGGGGCAGCCCTCTTGGCAACCGCATTCGCTAATGAGCGAGATGGCGGCTTCGAGCAGGCGTTCGTGGTGCTGGTACAGCTTCAGACTGAAGCCCACGCCGCCGGGATAGGTCTCGTAAAGGTAGATGACGGGCGCCTCGGAGAAGGGCGCGCGCAGCATGCCCATGGCGCGGATATCCTTGGGATCGCACAAGACCTGCACGGGGGCCACTTGCCGCAACGTGTTGGCGAGTCCATGCAACGCTTCGCCGAGTTCCTTTTGTGGGATGGCAAGGCGCTCAGCGGTATCCTCCGGGAAATCGATCCAATAGGAGGTGGTGTGCATGGTGGATTCGGGCAAATCAATCTCGCCCCAGCCCACGTTTTCGTGCGTGCCAAACTTGATCTTTTTGTATATGGAGGGCAACCACGTCACGCTCACCTCGCCCTGGTTCTTCGCCGCAGCCCCCAAGACCTCGGATTGAAACGTGTCCATGACCTTGAGATCGACCTTGATCTGGGCGTCGGTGTAATAGTCGGCGTCCACGGGCCGGGCGTAGGCCTTGCGATCTTCGAGGTCAAGGTGATCAATGGTGTATTGCTCACTCTGATGGAGATAAATGGCGTTGCGATACACTTCGATGGGCGCCGCGAACAGATCCACCTCACCGATGACTTGCCCATTTCGGCTCGTGTCCAGTATGACCACGTTGCCCGGCGCCGCCGTGCGCAGGCTTACCTCCTCGGCGGGGTACGCCTCGCTGCTCCAATGCCACTTATCCTTGACGTGACGCAGGATGCGATGCTCCGCTAGATACTCCAGGATCTCGTTGGTCGAGGCGGGGTCCACGCCAAAGCGTTCGCCGTCCTTGAAGGGCAACTCATACGAGGCGCACTTGAGGTGGCTGGTGAGGATGATAAGGTTGTTCGGGTCGACCGTGGCGGCTTCGGGCGCTTGCTGGAAGAAATACTCGGGATGGCTGATGATGTACTGATCCAGCGGCGCGCTCGACGCCACGAGCACCACAAGGGAGACGGAACTGCGCCGCCCCGCGCGGCCCGCTTGCTGCCATGTGCTCGACACGCTTCCACTGTACCCCGTCATGATGCAGACGTCGAGACTGCCTATGTCGATGCCCAGTTCCAGAGCGTTCGTGCTTACCACCGTCATGATGGCGCCCTCGCGTAGCCCCTTTTCGATGGCCCGGCGCTCCGTGGGCAAGTAGCCTCCGCGATACCCCTGGACAAGTTTGCCGTTCTTGCCCAACTTACGAACGGCGTCCTTGATGTAGGTCGTGAGGATCTCGACGCGCAACCGGCTCCGTGCGAAGACGATGGATTGAATGTCGCGGGACAAAAACTGGGTGGTGAGCCGGGCTACTTCCTTCACGGCCGAGCGCCGGATGCCGAGGGCCGCGTCCACCACGGGCGGATTGTAAAATAGGAAATGCTTCTCGCCCGCCGGGGCGCCGTTATCATCCACGAGCCGCACAGGCTCCTCAATTATGGCCTCGGCTATTTCCTTGGGATTCTGGATGGTGGCGCTGCAGCAGATGAATTGCGGTGACGCGCCGTAAAACGCGCAAATCCGCTTCAACCGCCGGACCGTATTGGCGAGATGGCTGCCGAAAACGCCCCGGTAATGGTGCAATTCATCGATGACCACATAACTCAGGTTCTCGAACAGCTTCATCCAAATCGTGTGGTGGGGGAGAATGCCCGTGTGGAGCATGTCGGGATTGGTCACCACGATATGCCCCGCGTTGCGGATGCTCTTGCGGGCCGAGGCGGGCGTGTCGCCATCGAAGGTGTAGGCGCCAATCCGCACGTCGAGTTCGGATACGGTATCCTGCAATTCGCTCACCTGATCCTGCGACAAGGCCTTGGTGGGGAAGAGGTACAGCGCGCGGCTATTGGGATTGCTCAGCAGCATGTTCAGCACCGGCGCGTTGTAGCACAGCGTCTTGCCCGAGGCCGTCGGCGTGACCACGCAGACATGCTCGCCCTGTAACACCGCCTCGATGGCTTGCGCCTGATGCGTGTAGAGCTGATGCACGCCTTTCTTTTCGAGCGCGGCGCGCAAACGCGGATCCACCGTCTCCGGGAAGGGCTCATGGCGCGCCGGCCGCGCGGGTTGGACGCGCCACGCCGTGAGGTTGCGCTGAATAGCGGGATCCTCCCGCAGGCGATCAATTATCTGAGCCGTGTTCATGGCGAGGTGTTTCCTTATCAAAACGACCGCGTTAGCGGTTACAGCTAGTAGCCGGGGGTTGCAGCCCGCCCACCTTATTCGAGGGCGGTCAGGGCGCGGCGGGCGGCGTACGCGGCTTGGGCCATGAAGGCGTCGTCAAACCCGTAGGCGATGAGATTGTACTTACGGTCGAGCCATTGCCGGGC
>PUOI01000055.1 GCA_003552765.1 Candidatus Hydrogenedentota bacterium
CTTACGTACCGCCGGCATCCTGCCGGCACGATTCCCCCTTGGAAGGGGGACTAAGGGGGATGTCCCTCGTCTCATTCCCCCTTCGGAAGGGGGATCAAGGGGGATGTAAACCCCTCTTACGTACCGCCGGCATCCTGCCGGCACGATTCCCCCTTTGAAGGGGGACTAAGGGGGATGTAAACCCCAATCCTACGTTGTATCCCGTGTACATCCCCCGGCCCTACGGGCCACCCCCTTCAAAGGGGGAATTAGTCCGCGCAATCATCATCAAACGCGTTTCAAAGGGGGATGTAAACCGCCCTTGCGTACCGCCGGCATCCTGCCGGCATAGCCGCCTGGAAGGCGGCGCTACGTACATCCCCCGGCCCTACGGGCCACCGGGAATGTAGAAGCGGCATCCTGCCGCTTTCTTAAGCGATCCCGCAACGCGGCAAGATGCCGCGTCTACCTTGATATCCCTCACCTCTCATACACCATCCGCACCCGGCGCTCGGCCTCGGGCACGAAATTCGTCCGGTAATTGTTGCCGGGCACATTGGGTTCCTCAACATACCCGATCTGCGCCGTGACCGTAATCTCAAACACGTCGCTGCGCGTCGATATCAAGCTGCCGATGCGCGAGAACCGGTGCGCCATCTCGTCGAAACGCAGGGCCCGGTTTTCGCGGGGGCTGAGTTCCTCATCCTCGAACAGACTCAGCACGGGCCGGTAGAGTTCGTTTTCGACCCTTTCCAATTCCCCAGTATCTGGATCGCGCTCCAGCCGCGGAAACGCGCCGGAGTCCGCCACGCTAATCAACTCCGAGGGATACCGGTAGTAGCGGCCATCGGGCCATTCCGGCATGCTCGCCGAGATGCGGCCCGCGCGCGGCAAGGCGCCTTCCCATATCTGCAGGTCGTCCACCTCTCTTGAGAGCCACGCCGTCCACTCGGAGTCCGGCAGAATGTTGTTCACGGTTCGGGCCTGGGCGGCCGTTCTGGTCGTCAGCCAGATGGGATCGGTCAAGAGTCCCGGCAGCCCTTGCATCACATTGAACGTTGCGGGCGCGAACTCGCGTCCATCCCCATGCCCTGGCGCGCGTTCCGTCTGCGCCGTGTTGATGTTGATCGGACCGGGGGTGCGGTGGGCGGGCGTGAGGATCACGCGCGAGAAACGCGCCAGCCGGTTGCGCGGCGTCCAATTGCGCAGGTGCAGGCCAAGGTAGTTGTTCTCGACGCGCACCGTGCCCAGCCGAACAAGGCCGTCGCTGTCCGGCCGCAATCCGCGCAGTTCGCCAAAGCCATTGCCAGGGTTGTCGTTTACATACGACGGATTCACCAGATCGCCGTCTTGGTCGGTGAACAGTTGCGCGTCCAAGGCGATGTCCACCTGTTCGGTGGCGGCCTCGGTCTGCATGAAGGCGTGACCGGCCTCGGTCAGCAACGATTCCTCGCCCCGCCCCTCGTCCACGCTCCAGGCCCGCAGTTCCAGGTCGGCCCGCCGCACGGGATCCAAGTCCTCCGCCACGGCCATGTACACGTCGTACTCGCCGTTGACTAGGCCATCCTCCGGCCCCCAATGCAAGAACGCCTCGGCGGCGGGAATCGTGTCCCGATCATCCTCGGTATAGGGATCGGCCTCGAAACCCGCCAGGTTGCCGGAGACGAACATCACGCGCCGGTTTTCCAGCGGCCAGCGCGGCAAGTCCAGCTCCTCGTCCCTGAGCAGCGGATCGCCGGGCAACTGATCGGCTGGCGGCGGTTCGAACAGGTAGTAGGGCGAGAACGGCTCATCATGCTGGACTTCCTCGTCCAGGTCATCGAGCAACTCGAAGAGATGCACGGGCCGCCACGCCTGAGGCAGCTCCGTGGCCTGCCACTCCGCCAGCTCGGGTTCAGTCTCAATATCGTCAGCCGTCGGCAGCACCGGCTCGAATTCGGCTTGAGCCGCCGTCAATTGGATGCTGTCCGGGGCGAAATTGTTGGTGATGGCGGGCAGGTCATCGGTGTATTTCTGGCCCACCAAGGCGCCGTCCGCCCGCGATCCGCCGAAGGGCAGACTCGCGTTATTGGGATTGCGCCGGGTGGTGGCGAAGTAGGGCACGCGCATCAGATCGCCGGGGCCCGTGTAGGCCTCGTGTTGCAGGCTCGCCCGGTCAAACGCCCACCACAGGTCTTCCGCGCCGCCAACGACCCGAGTATAGGGCTCAAACCCTTCGCCCCAGTCCGCGCTCGTGGCGAGATGGGGCATGTTGGGGTGCTCCACCCCATCCTCCTCCAACTCGCGCTGTTCGATGAGGCGTTGGCTGATGCTCGGCCGCAGGGGCGACCCCGACATCGCGTGTCCGTAGCGGCGCATGGGCTCGTCTACGAAATCATCAAGCTCAAACCAATGCCGGACGGCAAACTCGCCTGGGGCGGTATTGACGCGCGTGTACGCGCCCATGTTCGGCGCCCAGTCGTCGTAGGCGCCGTCTGTCGCCTGCCACCGGTTGGTCCGGCCCACCGTGTCGCCGTGGTAGAGGGGATGCTTGCGCTCCAGCGTCTTGTAGAAGTCCTGCCCCATCGTGTTTGGCGGCCATAGCGTGGGATACTGGTTGTTGAGCGATGGCCGGTCATAAGCAGGCGCTTCCAATACATTATCCGGCGATCGGTTGATGATGTCCCACTCCGAATAGGTGACCTCGTCCACTTCGCGCTGACGGAAGGCGGGGCCTTCGTACAAGGTGATGACCGCCCGGTCGCCGGGATACCACCGGCGCTCGATCTGGTTTTTCCAGTCCAATGGCATGTCTCCGTTGCCGAGGTAGCCGCCCCCGTAGACTTCGGGATCAATATCTGGGAAAAGAATCGTAAAAGGCGCTGGCAACTCACTGAAGGTCCCCGGCGCGCCCCAATTCTCTTGTTGGCGCAGCTCAAACCAGCGGTCAATCCAAAACCGCCCGGTGTCGATACCTTCAGGACGGAAGCCAGCCGGGGCGTACTCCGCCACCCATGCATCGGGCAACCTATCGACAGGCACTTCAAAATCGCCGAGAGCAAATCCGTACTGATCCGCGAATTCTAATCCACTATTATCCACCTGGTCATTAACAAGCTCACTGTGGGTTCCGTCGTTATCAATACCGTCGCGCTCAAGGGCGTGGGGAAACATGCCGCCGTTAAGCACCAGCCGCGCAACGCTTTCGACGTCGGTTACGCCTTCCAAAGCGGGGACCTGCAACTCCACGATGCGGTCCCACGGTTTGTCCGTCGTGTTCGGCTCCCAGGGCTGAGGCGGCGTGGACTGGACAAAATTACTGAGCGAATCCTCGTCGTGAAGCCCATTGCCCGTCTCATCTACAAAATCCGTCTCGGCAAACGTGGGATTGTCCGTTTGCTCGAACGCGCCCACCAACGGCGCGAACACACTCCCGCCGAACTGGTTTATGTTTCCGAGGGTATTCGCAAGATCCAGATCGGGCATGGGCGGAACCGTTACGTTCTCGTAATACGGGTCGCCCCACGCAAGCCCAATACCGTTGTTGTAGATGAATCCCTCTTTCATCCAGGGTTCGCGATTTTCGGGAGGAACGTCGAAGTTATCGAACTTGTTGATACCGAGCAACAGCCGCCCCCGAGGCGCAATCTGCGTTCCGTCGGGCACCGTCATGAGATAGCGGCGCTTGCGATCGTCGGGTGTCTGTTCCTCCTCGAACGCCGCGAAATCGAGGTTGTGACTCTCGAGCTGCCAGCCCGACATATCGATGATCTGGTCCGTGATGTTCTTCACCTCGACCCATTCGTGCATGGGCTCTTGGCTGAAATCGAAATGGTTAATGGCCAGATCGTCGTCGTTACCGTTTTCTTGAGGGATGACGACGACGTGGAGGTACTCGCCCGTACCGTAATCCGGAATCTCAACGACGCCCGTCTCATTCGGCCCCGCCAGAAAGACTTCGCCTGTGTCCTCGCCAAGGCCGTTGATCCCAACGAAGAATTCGGACACCTCCTGCTCTTCAAAGGACTGGATTCCGCCAGCCGCGGCGTACTCCTGAGCCAATTGTTCGAGCGGAAATTCCTCCGGCCCGATGCCCATCAGGTACGTGAACCGGCCCTCTTGTCCAAAGCCCACCGTGGCTTCC
>PUOI01000213.1 GCA_003552765.1 Candidatus Hydrogenedentota bacterium
AGAAACTCCCGCCGTTTCATACGCTCACCGTCCTCCAGCAATTAATCGGCCAAAAACACAGGTCAGGAAATCGTGAAACGCATTATGCCAGAGGGCTTTTCCCTTGACAAATGAGTAGGCGCTCCTGCCTCCGGGTTTCCCGCGCTGAATAGCGGATGCCTCCCGTGTCAGACACGGCTCATCAATCAATCCAATCGTGGCGAGTAAACCGCATTCGGGTTGGCAATAGCGATCTTGCGCCAGTGAATACGGCGCAATCCGCTGTTCGCGGGACGGTTGCGTCAACTCAGGGGGGTGCGGGGGCGTTACAGAATTTGAATCAGTTGCGGGGGGCGGTCAAATAGTGCGGCCAGGATATCAAACCCAAGGGGAATAGGGCCTATGTCTACTGGAATGAGTCGTTTCGTAATCCTTTGTACAGCAACGGTGGTTCTAGGGCCATTGGCGGCGGCGGGAACGTTGCGTGTGGGACCGCCTTCCATTCAAGGCTCGGACGTAACGGTTCCCATCCTTTTGGAAGGGGCGTCGGAACAAGGGGTGTCCGCCCTTGATTTCCGGCTGAATTATGACCCCGAGGTTTTTCAGCCCGTGTCAGCCAGCACCGGCGCGGCTGCCTCCGACGCCAACAAACAGGTGCAGGCGAATTCCACGCGCGATGGCGAGTATTCGGTGGTGATGATGGGCATGAATCAGAATACCGTGGCCGACGGGGAAGTAGCTTCCATACGCTTTGAGCGGGTTTCGGAGCCTGAGTCCGGCCGTAGCAATGTCCGGATCTCCCGCACCACCCTCGCCTCGGCCGATGGCGCGGAAATACCCTCCGAAGGCGGCACGGCCACGATTCAACTTAACGGAGACGAATCCAACGGGGAGGATCCCGCGGACGCCGGAGAAACGGAGACCGCCCAAGGCGCGGCCCAACCCGGACAGGAGCAACAAGACAGCGCCAGCCAAGCGCCGGGCGCGGGACCGCAGGATCAGCAGCCCTCCGCACAAGACGATGCGCAACGCGCCGCGCCGCCTCCCGTACGCGGGCGCGCACAGCCGCCGGAAGAAGAACCATTCCACGAGGAAGACGAAGAACCGTACAGCGCCACTGAACAGCTGGCGCGGACGCTGGACGATGCCGATGATGCGCGGGCGGAGATTTCCGATCGGGCGGAACCTTCGCTATCGGAAGAACAAAGCGGTGGGCCGGGTCCCCAACGGCAGTCCCATGACATTATGGATGGATCCGGCGAAGATGAGATGGAACGGACCGCGCCCCGGCCGGGAGATGACGTGGAAGGCGCAGCCGCCAGGGACGGCCGCAGCGGCGCATTGACGGACAGGGAACAGATCGCGCAGGCCGGTCCCGGCGAACGCTCCCCGGCGGGAGAAGACCAGGCTGGCAGGGGTACGCCCGCGGCCACCGCCGGTTCGCAAGCGGGGGAAGGCGGCGGAGCGGCCCGCTATGTCATCCCCGTGGTTGTCGTGCTTGGGTTGGCGGTCCTGTTTGTGGTGCGCAACAAGCTTTTCGCGTAAATATTTCGTTGCGTTCTCTTTGAGCCGTCCTTCAAGAGGGACCGGGCGGGTCCTTCTTGAAGGGCGGCGTCTTTTTAAGTTCCCGCCGGCTCGTTATGGGATGGTTGTCAGCGCCGCGCGAGTTCGATAGACTACGGTTGCGCCGTTGTCACACACACCAAGCGAGCCTTGTAACCCTATTTCAAACCGGATGCACGCATGACTCAACCCGCTCAATCCCCCTCTGGCCGCCATCCGCTGGAGATCGCACGCAACGTCATCGGCCTGGAAATGGAGGCCTTACGCGAAATGGAGCAGGCCCTCGACGAACAATTCGAGGAAGCGGTGGCGTTGATACTGGAACGGCCCGGCCGCGTCATTGTGACCGGCGTGGGCAAGAGCGGCATCATCGGCCGGAAGATCAGCGCCACCTTCGCGAGCACCGGCACCGCCTCTTACTTTCTACATGCTGGCGAAGGATTGCACGGCGACCTCGGCATCATGCACCGCGACGACGTCGTGCTGTGCTTGTCCCGAAGCGGCGCCAGCGATGAGTTGAGTCATCTCCTGCCCGTCTTTGGCAAGCTGGACGTGCCTGTGATTGCGGTCACGTCAGACGCGGACTCCGTCCTGGCCCGCCACAGCCGCGTCGTGCTCAATCTGGGCGTCACCACGGAGGCCTGCCCGCACGGGCTCGCCCCCACCTCAAGCACCACCGCCATGCTCGTACTCGGCGACGCCTTGGCGATAGCCCTTCTGGAACAGCGGGGATTCCGGCCGGAAGACTACGCCTTTCTGCATCCCGCGGGCAACCTGGGGAGGCGGCTTCTCATCCGGGTGGAAGACCTAATGGAAACCGGCGAACAAGTCGCTCACGTAAACCAGGCCGCCACAATGAAAGAGGCCACCCTCAAGATGGCCTCCAAACGGGGCATCTGCGCCGTGCTTGACGACGGCCGCCGCGTCATGGGGGTGATAACCACCGGCGATCTGAACCGGCTCATTGAACGCACCGCCGATTTCTTTCCTGTATCTGTGACGCAGGTGATGAACCCTACGCCGAAACTCGTTGAAGAGGGCACGCTCGCCTTTACCGCCTACAACCACATGGAAGAGCACCGCATCATCGCGATGCCCGTCGTTGATGGGGAAAAGCGCCTCAAGGGAATGGTCCACCTCCATGACATTATGCGGGCCGGGATCTTTTAGCCCCGATTGGCGGGCAAGTGGGGCCGTTGTTGACTAATTGACGATGTTGGGGTATTGTGACTGCGCGCTCACGCCGGCATGGGCGGCGGTGAGGCGGAACATTTTGGTGAATTCACTTCAGTTTTCCGGGAGGTAATCATGGAAAAACAACACGAACAATCGAAACAAGGAATGACCCGGCGCGATCTGCTGGGCGGCGCGGCGGGATTGGCTGCGGCCAGCGTGGGCGGTTTTGCGCTGGGGACCGCGGCCAACCGGGGCCCACGCGAAGCGGCCGCCGCCGAACTTGAGCTTAAGGGCAATATTCGGCATTCCATTCCTCATTGGTGCTTCAGTATGTTTGCCGAACAATGGGACCTCGACGAGACGTGTCAGGTGGCAAAGGAGTTGGGCTGCGAGGCTGTCGAGCTGATCGGCGCCGATGACCTGCCCACGCTCGCGGAATACGATTTGGCCTGCGCCATGGTGCAGATTCCTCAAGATCCCCCCTTCGTGCGGGGCTTCAATAACCCGGACAACCACGAGATGCTCATCGAAATGACCCGGGACACGATCGACGCCGCCGCCGAATACGGTCATCCCAATGTGATTTGCTTTACAGGGTATCAATACCGCGACCCCGACAACCCGGACAGCGGCCTTATTTCGCTTGACGAGGGGTTGGCGAACTGTGTCGAGGGCCTGAAGCAGGTCATCGGATACGCCGAAGAGAACAATGTCAACCTATGCATCGAAAACCTTAACAGCCGCGACGGCTCTTACATGGAACTCGCTGATGGCGGCCAAGCCCAGATGCGGGGGCACCCCGGCTATCAAGGGGACATGGCCGACTACTGCATGGCGATCGTACGGGCCGTGGGCTCTCCAAACATGAAGATCCTGTATGACCTCTATCACAGCCAGATCATGGAAGGAGACATCATCCGCCGGATTCGGGAGTATGGCGATCACATCGGCCACATTCACACCGCCGGCGTTCCAGGCCGCCATGAGCTGGACGGGGACCAGGAAATGAACTATCCGCCCATCATGCAGGCCCTAGTGGATATCGGCTACGACGGATATGTCGGCCACGAGTTCATCCCCACCCGCGATCCGCGCGATGGACTGCGCGCCGCCGTCCAGCTTTGCGACGTGTAGAAACACATGCATGCACACCCCTCGCCATGGGAGCTGTCCCGTGGCGAGGGGCGGTAAGACTGTCCCCCCGAAAGCGTCATTTGGCCGGTTCCTCAGCCGAGGCGGCTTCCGCAACTCGTTTGCCCAATGATGGTCCGGCCCGAAAGCAAGTCTTGATTACCCGGATGAACCCCATTCATGCCGTTCTTCTCCATAGGAATCCAAGATAGGCCCTCGCCGGAGCGCGAACCGGGGACGCC
>PUOI01000222.1 GCA_003552765.1 Candidatus Hydrogenedentota bacterium
CCCTCCCCAGCCCAGGCCCGGCCGAAACCGACGCGCCGGAGAGCCGCCCCCTTGACCGCCTCCCGGCTCCAGCGGAGGTGGAGATGGAATATCAGGACGACATCCAACGCCTGCTGGACGAGGAACGGATTGATCTGGACCTGTTTTACCGGGTGATGGAGGACGACGGCGACATTCCACGTCTCCCCATGTCGGTCCGGGAATGCGTCCGCATGGCGCTTGATCGCAACGACGACATCATCGTGGCATCGCACGACCCCCTACTCTCCGAAACGGATGTCTTTTCGGCGCACGGCGAGTTTGATCCCGTAGCCTCCAGCAGCATCACCTACATACGTTCGGAGGAGACGGCGCCTTCCGATGTCGCGACCTTCGCGGGCGTTCGGGATACCGAGGCCCAGCGCACCCGATCTTCCTATTCACTCTCCGGCCTGCTTGAATGGGGGACCGGCTACGACATCACGTTCAACCTGGACAAGGACCAGGGCACCTTCACCCAATTCCGTGACGAATGGAGCGGAGGCCTCAACGTCAACCTGACGCAACCGCTGTTGCGGGGCCGAGGGCGGGACATCACCACCACCCGCATCCAGCTCGCCGAGAGAGGCCATGCGGCCGCTCAGGAGCAACTCATGAGCCAAGTGCTAACGACCGTGGGCGAGGTGGTGGACGCCTACTGGGACGTGGTGGCGGCCGAGGCCACCGTGGAAGTTCGCGAGGAGAGCGTGGAGAACGCGGAGCGCCTCCTTGAGATGAACAAACAGCGCTACGAAATCGGCGAAGCCGCGTCCATCGACGTCTTGCAGGCCCGTTCCGGCGTGGCGGCGCGCCAAGGCGACCTTATATCCGCGCGCGCTCAACTGCGCGACGCCGAGGACCGGCTTAAACAACTCATGAACCTACGGGACAATGAGTATCTCGCCCTGGCCGGGATCCAGCCGGTCGATGCCCCGGAGTTGTTCGAGCCCGACTTCGACGAACAAAGCAGTGTGCAGCGCGCCCTCGCCAACCGGCCCGAAATCCAAGCCGCCCGCCTGGAAATCGAGTCCGCCCAGATCGAGCAGCGCCAGGCCGCGGACGAGATGCAACCCGAACTTGACGCCACCGGCACGCTCTTCGCCGGCGGACGCAACGACTCCATAAGCGGCGTGTTCGAGGGGACCACCGACCGGGCCGATCGCTCGTATAGCATTGGGGTTCAGGGTTCGGTGCCAATCACCAACCGCGCCGCCCGGGGCAATCATCAGCGCTCCCGTATCAGCACGCGCCAAGCCGAGGATCGTCTGCGAAGGACGGAACGCGAACTCATGCTTAGCGTTCGTCTAGCCATTCGGGCCGTGGAAACCGCACGGGTTATGGTGGAAAGCAGCCGGCAAACCCGCCGCCTCCAAGAGGCCAACGTGGCCGCCGAGGAAACACGCCTCGAATTGGGGGCCACCACCAGCTATCGGGTGCTGGAAGTGCAGGAGGATCTTACCGAGGCCCAGGTGCAGGAAGTACAAGCCATGGCCAGCTTTGAACAAGCGCTGACGGAGTTGCGCCAAGCCGAGGGCGTCCTTTTGCAAGTGATGGGCGTCGAATTCGACATGCCCGAACCCGACGAACCTGCGGTCCCCTTCCTGCGCAGCGTCATGCCGTTCCCGGTCACGGATTAGAACCGGACGCCGGCGTTCAGCGGTTATGCGCGCCGCAGCACTTCTTGTATTTCCGGCCGCTGCCGCACGAACACGGATCGTTGGGCCTGGGAGGCTGAGCATTTCGCTCCTGAGCAGGCTTTGCCTGTGCGCCGCCGCCCATCCGCGCGAACCGCATCACGTTGGCGGGTGAACGGGAGGCCCGGATCTCGTCCGCCATGAACCGCATATAGGGGTCGACGTGGTGGAAGAACTTCTTGTACCCCGGACACAGGTAGTTGAGCCCGTATTCCCCATCCGGCGTGCGCGTGAACCGGTACTTGGGACACCCGCCGTTGCACGCGAAACGCACCTCACACCGCTGGCAATACTGGGGCAGGTCCGCGGCCTTGGACGCGCCGAACCCCTGCTGGGCATCGCTGGTGACAAGCTCGCTCAGGGGTATTTCCTGTAGATTGCCGCGGCGGTAGCCGGGATACACATAGTGGTCGCACGCATAGATGTCGCCGTTGTGTTCGAGAGCAAGCGCGTTGCCACACGTCGGCGCATAGACGCACAGACTGGGCGGATACCCCAGCCAAGCCTCAAGGGCGATGTCGAAGAGTTGAACAAACACTCGGCCGACATCGCGCCGCACCCAGTGGTCGAAGATCTTGCAGTAGAAGTTGCCATAGGCCTCGGGCGTCACCGACCAGTCATAGACTTTCGGGTTGCCTTCGGGAGGCACGCCGCTTCCACCGGCATCCTCGCTTGCCAGGGTATCCTCGGGCCGTTCGACTATGGGGATGAATTGAAGATATTGGCTGCCGATATCCCGCAGGAAACGGTACACCTCCAGGGGGCGATCGGCATTTCCCGCATGGACGCAGGTCAAGGTATTGAACTCGGCCTTGTAATCCTGCAGGAGCTTCAATGCGCGCAATACCCGGTACGCCGTGCCGTGGCCGCCCCGGTCCAGCCGGTACCGGTCGTGGCACTCCACGGGACCATCAATACTCAGCCCAACCAGCACTCCCTCCTCGGCGAAGCATTGGACCCACTCCTCGTCGAGCAGCAAGCCGTTGGTTTGGAAGGCGTTGTGGATCGTCTTGCCGTTGGCGTATTTTTTCTGAAAAGCAAAGGCTTTCTTGAAGAAATCCAGCCCCATCAGGGTAGGCTCGCCCCCTTGCCAGGCGAAGTGCACCTCGTCCATGGGCTGGGCTTCGATGTACTGCCGGACATAGCTCTCCAAGACCTCATCGTTCATCCGCCACTTCTTCGCGCCGGGGTAGAACTCTTCCTTGGGGGTGTAGAAGCAGTAGCTGCAATCCATGTTGCAGCCCGGGCCCGAGGGTTTCGCCATTATGTGGAACGGGCGGTGGGCGCGTTGGGAGGCCGGCCCGATCGGGTGGGCGGGCTCTTCGACGGGCCAAGGCACGCTGGGCTTGCCCTCGCGCTGGCTAAGTCCCTGGCGGATTTCCTCGGCGGACAGCTCCCCATAGGCGGTTCGCTGGATGCTGGCCGGGGCGGCGGTAGTTCCTTCTTCCATGGCGTCTCTACCCTCACCTATTCACGCGGTGAACAGTACCTCTTCAAGGCCAAATTTGTGGACGCCCCACCTCTCCCGTCATCGCCGCGAAAGCGGGGATCCAAGTCCCAAGAGCAGCGCCCCCGGTGGATCCCCGCTTTCGCGGGGATGACGGCGGGGGTGGGGCACCCCCCAAGATTCGTCGACAGGGGCGTAGAACTCTCATGCACGCAGCAGCTACGCCCCCTAAAGGGACCGGTGAGTGATGGATTCATTTTTGACAGCATGTCAGGCTACGTCTGACAAAATCGGGGCATCCACTAATTCCGGGCCGAACGTGTACTAGTGTACTGTACGCCGTTAAATTGTGGGTAGCCACCAATTTTTGCGGTGAGGTGGCACGGGCTTCCAGCCCGTGATTCATGGCCTGCAAGGCCATGCCACCTCCAAGCGAATTCAGTGCGGAGGTCAACAAGTTTAGGCTGGACGCTCCACTAGGGCCACAGCCGGTTGCCGGATGACAACGTCTCAGCATACTAGCAGTTTCACCACAGATGGCCCATGCCGTTACGCATTTCAAGCTAGCCATCCACAGGAGGCCACGGACCGGCTAGCGGGCATGCACGGCGCCGAAGGCGCCACAGGGAGTAGCCTGGGGCAAGCGAAGCGCAGCCCCAGGTCACAGGCCACCTACGGTATTGGTCCTGAAGGGACCGAAGAGCGCCGCTCCCGTGTTCCGTCCCTTCAGGACGGACATGTGGGCGGTTTCTATCCTGGGGCTGAGCTTCGCTTGCCCCAGGCTACGAGCTATCGCGCCTCTGGCGCGTGTTGTGCTCATTATGCGTCACAGATTACCGTCTCAACCGGCGCCATGTTCCAGACAGGCCAGCTTTCCGAGAGCAAACACACAACCGGCACTCAATCTTCCCGCCGGAACAACGGGCTAGGCGGCTACAACGTGCAGCAAGCAGAATGGCAGGCCAGCCTACCGCTACCCGTCGCCGTCGAGATCGCCTCTGCAGAGCGCGCTCAGGGTGCAGCGGTGGCATGTCTCGGGGAGGGCCGCTCCATCCGCATCATCCTTACTCCCGGCCCGGCACCGGGCGGCGGCGTATTGCACGCCCAGCCACCCAACAAGCATCGCGAAGATGACGCCGGCCGCGGTCAACACAGAGCCGATCACCGGTTCAGCTCCCGAGCCCGGCGAATCCCATGAACGCCATGGACAGAATGCCGGCGATGAGCAGGGTCAGCGCGGCTCCGCGGGCGATGCTGGGCACATCGGACAACTCGAGCTGTTCGCGAAGGCCCGCCATGAGCACGAGGGCGAGCATGAAACCAACACCGGCGCCCAAGCCATATACGACGGTCTGCATGAAACCGTACTCACGGGCCGTGGCGAAAAGCGCCATGCCCATGATCGCGCAATTGGTGGTGATCAGGGGAAGGAAAATGCCAAGGGCGCGGAACAGCGTCTCACTGAACCGTTTGATGACCATCTCGACCAATTGCACGGTCGAGGCGATCACGGCGATATACGCGATGATCCGCAGGTAAGGGACATCCAGATACACAAGCAGCTGGTTGACAGCGTAGGTGCACACGGCGGCTACTGTCATCACGAAGATGACGGCGAACCCCATGGGAACGGCGGTCTTGAGTTTGGCGGACACGCCAAGAAACGGGCATATCCCAAGGAACGCCGCTAGCACGAAGTTGTTGATGATCGCGGCGTCAAGAAAGATGAAGCCAAGGGGATCGGGATTCATGTCACAGCCTCCTCTTCAGCCGCCAGCTTGCGCCGCTGTTGCCGCTCCGCCCACCACGCGAACACGATGAGCCAGCCGGCCAGGACGAGAAACGCGCCGGGCGGCAGGACCATGATCGCCCACGGCTGGAAATGCTCGCCAAACAGGTCAATGCCCATGAAGGTCCCGCTTCCCAGTATTTCGCGCACCACGCCCAGGCACAGCAGCGCGAACGTGAAGCCAACCCCCATGCCCAAGGCGTCCAGCATCGTACGGCCCAGCGAGTTCTTGGACGCGAAGGCCTCGGCCCGGCCCATGATAAGGCAGTTCACCACGATCAACGCGATAAACGCCCCGAGATTGTCGTACAGCTCAAGGCTAACGGCTTGAATGACGTATTCCACCATCGTCACGAAGGTCGCGATGATCACAATGAAGGTCGGGATGCGGACTTCCTTAGGGACAATCTTGCGGATGCAGGAGACGATGAAGGTGGACATGAACAACACGAACGTGGTGGCCACCCCCATCGCGAGGGAGTTGATGACCGTGTTCGTCACCGCCAGCACCGGGCACATGCCCAGCAAAAAGATAAAGACGGGATTCTGCCGCCACAACCCCTTCAGGAAGGTGTCCATGCTCTGCGCTGTTTCAGACGCGGGGGCGCTCATGGTGCGGCCTCCTCAAGCGTATCAAGGCTGTTCTTCAACCGGCGGGCATGTTGCTCCATGCTCCGGTTAATGACAGCCACGACCGCTTCCACCGAGATGGTGGCCCCGGAGATGCCGTCAATCTGCCAGTCTTCTCGCGGCGCGCCCTCCTGTACGTGGGTCACCGGATTGCGCAACGTTTCTTCACTCGGCTCCAGACTCACGTCCAGTCCTTCTATGCTCTCCAGGAAATTGGAATCCCATGCGATGCGGTCTCCCAAACCCGGCGTCTCTTGATTCTCCAAGACGTTGAACCGGATGATTCTTTCCTCGACAGGGTCGTAGCCGAACAGCGCCCGTATCATGTCCTGATACCCTTGGGCGCTTCCCCGGACGGCCACGCCAATGAGGTTGCCATCCTCATCGTATCCCGCAAAATACGGGGCGTTCTGTTCGTCCTCTTCCGGCACGCGTTCGATTCCTTCATTCGCCGGCGCGAACGCTACGCGATCCTCCGCCCCGGGCAAGACCTCGAATATGGCCTGTCGAAGGCGTTCGGCGCGGTTGGCTGCAATTCTGGGAGCCGTGGATTCGTATACCGTAACCATCAGCACGCCAGCCGCAAGCGCCACACCCCCCAGCGTCGCCATCATGTGGACGCTCTTGAGGAAGGGGTTCTCACCGCCCGCGGGAGGTTGAGGCGCTGTGTCATTCATGCCGCCTTGCTCCTTAATCTGCTTCCGTAGGTTCGCGGTTGAGTTAGTTGGTCGATGAGGGGCGAGGCCGCGTTCGCCAGCAGAATCGCGTACATGATCCCCTCGGGCAATCCACCGTACATGCGGATGATATAGGTGACGGCGCCAATCAGCACGCCATACACCCACATCCCGAAAGGCGAGGTGGGTGAAGCCACGAGATCGCTGGCCATGAACACCGCCCCCAGCATGAGCCCCCCGGACAACAACATGAAGAAGGGGTTGGGATTCACATCAGGGTTCAGCGTGTAAAAGAATCCCCCAACAAGGAAAATGCTGGCGAAAATCGCGGCGGGAATCCGCCAGTTCATCATCCCGCGCGCGGCCAAATAAATCCCGCAGATCAGGATGATAAGGGCAGACGTTTCCCCCAACGAGCCGGCCGTGGTGCCAAAAAACAAATCCGCCAGACTCGTCGGTTGCTGTTCAAACAACTGCGCCGCCAACGGCGTGGCCCCCGTGAATCCGTCAATCCCGCTGTCTTCAACAAACTGTACGACGGAGATGGGTTCCAGAAACGGCAAGGTGAACGACGAGGGAATCCCCTGCACAAACCGGCCGTCCATGTAGGGCGGGGTCCACGTCGTGATGGCCACGGGGAAACTCGCCTGCAGAAACGCGCGGCCCACCAGCGCGGGATTGAACACGTTGCATCCCAAGCCGCCGAACAAGGTCTTGCCCAGCACAATCGATACGACGCCGCCCAACGCCCCCATCCATAGGGGGAAACCGGGCGGAAGCGTCAACGCGAGCAAGATGCCCGTCACGGCCGCGCTGTAGTCCCCAATTGGCGTGGGATTCCCGCTGGCCTTGGCGATGACGTGTTCGGTCAACACGCACGCTGCGGTGCAGGTCATCAGCAACAATAGCGCGCTAGCCCCATACGAGAATACGGCAAAGGCGCAAATCGGCAACATGGCGTAGACCACGTTCGCCATGATCACCGGCGTCGTCAGCGCCTGCCGGACATGCGGGGGGCTGCGCAGTTCCATCACGAGGGAATTTTGACTCATTTCGCGCTCCGTCGTTCCCGGACGAGGCCCTTGGCGACCCGGAAATACTGAACCAGCGGGATGTTGCTCGGGCAAACGTACGTGCAACTGCCGCATTCAAAGCAATCCATGAGATGGAAATCATCCACCATCTCTTCGTAGCGTCCCTTGCGGCCGAGCAATCCCAATTCCGAGGGATTCAGGTGGACCGGGCACGCCTCGACGCAGCGCGAGCACCGAATGCAGGGATAAATGGGGTGATCGCGGGTACTCACTTCATTTTCGGTAAGCACCACAATGCCCGTGATCCCCTTGGTGACCGGCACATCCAGCGAGGACACCGCGGGCCCCATCATGGGTCCGCCGAAGATGATTTCCGCCACCTTCTCGTGAAGGCCCACCTTTTCAAGGACAAAGCGCAAGGGGGTGCCCAAGGCCATGAGATAATTGCCGGGACGTTTCACGCCGGGGCCGGTAACCGTGACGACGCGCTCGATGAGCCCCTGCTGACGCGGCAACAGTTCCCCGATTTGGGCCACGGTCGCCACGTTAAACACCCCCACGCCACAATCCACCGGCAGCCCGCCCGAGGGAACCTCGCGGCCAAGCAGGGCGGCTATGAGCATCTTCTCCGCGCCTTGCGGATACTTCGTGCCCACCGCCTCGACCGTGACCGGGCGATCGGATGGAATGGCTTCCCGCAACGCCTTGATCGCATCCGGTTTGTTCGATTCTATGCCGATAATGATGCGCTCGGCGCCCATGGCGCGCTGAATGATCCGGGCGCCATCGAGCATGCTGTCGATCTGCTCCAGCATAACCCGGTGATCGGTGGTTAGGTAAGGCTCACACTCGCATCCGTTGAGGATGATCGTGTCGACGGCCTTGCCCTCCGGGATCTTCATCTTCACGTGGGTGGGAAAGGCCGCGCCGCCCAATCCCACCACGCCCGTGTTCTGTACCGCTTGGATGAGCGCATCTGGCGAAAGCGCCTCGATATCCAGGGGCGCGCCGTACAAGACATCTTGGCTCGCGCCATGGTACGGCCGCAGCACAATGGCTTGGCCCATGGCCCCCGTGCCCACCCGTTCGAGCCCGATGCGGCTCACCCGGCCCGTGGCCGGCGAGTGAATGGGAACGGACACGAACCCGGCGGGACGCGCCAATGGCTCGCCGCGAACGACATCCTGTCCCTCGCGCACAACCGGTTCCGAGGGAGCCCCGGCATGCTGCGCCAAGGGAAGGATGAACTCGTTAGCGAAGGGGAAACGGCGGATGGGCTTATCCGCCGTTAGCTCCTTATGCTCGGGGGGATGCACTCCCCCCCGGAACGTGCTTCCTTCCCTGCGCAGCCAATGGCTCAGCGGCGCGCTCCCGTTGAGAGCAGACGCGTCCCCCGTCCGGGCGGCGCCGGACGCCTTCCCCATGTTCGCCTTAACCTTTGCCACGTCGGCCTCTTATTTGTTGAACTTCGCCGCCCGCTTCACCCATTTGTCGAGGTCTTTCTCGTTGGGGTTGGCGGGTTTGCCGGGATAAATGCAGCGCGTGGCGCATTTCTCCGCCGCCTTCACGATGTCTTTGTAGGGTCCCGCCTGGGGATCCTTGACATACGCGAGGTTGTTGCTGTCCAAGGCGAAGATCTTCGGGTTGATGTCTATGCAATCGCCACACGACGTGCATTCGCTTTGGTCGATGAATGGCGCGATGTAGTCCTGCTGACCGCCATTCCCTTCCTGCGAGGCCGCCGTTTCCTGGCTGGGAGCCGCCGCGCCGCCGTTGCCCGCAGCCGGACCCGCGGCCGCCGCGGACAGCAAGTCCATGGCGCCTCCGCCTCCACCGTTGCCGGCGAGTTGCATCAGGCCGCGCGCCAGATTCTGAACCACCTCGGCCCGGATGTTCTCGCTCAAGGTCTGCGTGTCCACTTCGCGGTCGACGCTGGCAAGATTCCTGAGAATCGCCCAGAAGTTCTGACGGTCCTCCCCGGCTTGCACGATTTCGTCCGACACCAGCAACCGGTTCAACCGCTGCTTCCGGTCCGTGGCCCAGATGAACGGATACTTGCCTTCGCGGTCGTCCTCGCTCAATTCGAGATACTCCGCGTAGGGAACCATGTCATCGTTCCACGTGTCTTGCGGCGCGCGCCTGAAGTGCTTGCGGAAGCGCGCCTCCGTGGCGGCGAAGTCGGCGAACGTAAGGGGTACCTCGATCGTGGCGGGGTGGCCGTCGTCATCGAGATACTCGATCGTGTACATCGGCCAGTTGTCCTCGATGGCGGGATTCCCTTCCAGGTCAATGCAATCCTCAAAGGTGTTGCCCCGGTCGGGATCATAGGTCATCAAGGGATAGGCCCGGCTTTCCACCGCCAGCTTCGCCTGCTCCTGGGACATGTCGTCGCCAATGCCATGCTCGGGCTGACAGGGGGTGTAGACGTTGAACAGGGCCGGCCGCTTGCTCTGCAAGCCCTGGATGAAGCTCTCGATGAGATGGGCGCTGTGCGACATGCTTCCCTGCAGGATGTACGCCGTGCGATGGCCCATGCCAACGAGGCTGATTTCCTTGCGGATCTCCATCTTGCCGTGCTGCGCGGCGCCGTACTGCGCCATGTCGGAGATCTGTCCCGTGAAGCCGGACGTGCACGCCTGGCCGCCGGTGTTCGAGTAGACCTGCGTGTCCAGCGCCAGCACCTTCACGGGCTTGCCCGTCATGAGCATCCGGGAAAGGTTCTGGAATCCGATGTCGTACAGGGCGCCGTCGCCGCCCACCGCCACCACCGGCGGACACAGATGGAATTCCTCGTCCGTGAACTGACGCCAATCAAACCGCTTGAAGAAGTCCTCGTGGGTCGAGGGATCGTAGTCGTCTTCCAGTTCAAGTTCGGCCATGCGCACGGCCTTGAAGCCCTCGGCCATCTTCGCCATGTGCCCCTCGAAGATGCCCATGGCCACCGAGGTGCAGTCCTGGAACAGGTGGTTGGACCACGGGAACGGATAGGGGTTGAACGGGAACGTGCTGCCCCATACCGAGGTGCATCCCGTCGCGTTGATCATGCCCATGTTGGCGCGGCCCGTGCCCGTGACGCCTTCCGTGTAACGCCAGTGCAGCTTCTTCAGCTTGGAGAGAATGCCGGTGACGCGGGTGAGCCATTCGCTGTCGATGACCTTGGCCACGCGGCCATCCTCGAGCGCCGAGGTCAGGTTCGACACCGTGAGGTCGCGGTCCTTCATCGACCCCAACGCGTTCTTCAACGCGTCCACATTGCCCACGTCCATGCTCTCGGCGATCTTCAAGCGGATATGCCGTTCGAGATTCTCGATAAGCTCTTCCAGCCGTTGGACGTGCTGGCGCACACGCGGTTGCATGAGCGCTTCGACGGTGGCCGTGAAGAGATGGACAACCGTCTTTTCGCCGCAGCCCATGCAGGCGCCGTCACCGCCGACCACCGATTTGTAGGCTTGCTTGTCGAGCAGAAGATTCTCAAGGACGCCGATGCCTTCCTCAAGATCGTCGATTTGCATGAACTCGGACCGGGTGTTCGGAAGCCGCAGCCAGAACTCCCAGTTCTCGCGAAGCTTTTGAACGCTCTCGTCGGTTTGCGTGACGGCCGTCAAGGCGTCGTCATCGCAGACCCGGATGCATTCATTGCAGCCCTTGCAGGCGTAGGGGTCGATCGTGATGGACAGCAAGCCGCCGCTGCCCTGCTGCTGTTTCTCCCTTGTGGTGTAGAAGGGTTTGGTAATAGCGAACTTGAAGTCCTTGACCTCTTCCTCGAAGCGCGCGCATTCCTTTTCAAAGTCCTGTTTGTCTTGGCCTTCGAGGCGGCTTTCCATCCGTGTTTCGTGGAGGGCCTCCAGGAGTTGCGAGGTCACGGTGCTGCTTTCGCCGCCCGCGTCGATGTGGGCGCGAAGCTTGCGCTCAATGATGGACACCGACTTGCGCAGGTGCTTCGCCGAATGCCCTTTTTCTTCGATGCCGCTTACCACCGTGCTCAGCACGTCCGGGATCTTGTGGACCAAACCGGGGATGGCGGAGTCCGGACATACGGTCCAGCACTCGCCGCACCCCGTGCAGCGCTCGGGGATCCACTCGGGATGCTCGAAACGGATGGCCGTCATGTCCCGGAACACGCCCGTGACCATGGGCATGAGGCTCTGGGCCATGTAGGGGTCCGTGAGGTTGTCGTTGGCGGCGCCGGAGTTATAGAGGTAACCGTTCTGTTCCCAGAACCGGTGAATGTCGGTCGAGGTGGACTTGCTGGCCGGCAGCCGCTTCAACATGGTGGGAAGCGATTCGGCCTTGCGCATGGCTTGCTCGCCAGCGGCCGCGAGCGGCTTGTTCACCACCTCTTGGCTTTCGTCGTAACCGCGCCGGACCACCCGCAGGTTGTCCTCGACGACCTGGCGGCCCTTCGCGCCGAACTTGTCCTCAAGCTGTGCCTCGATGGCCTTGAACAGGTCTTGCTCGGTGAAGCCCGCCTGATCCATGAGGGGCGACGCCTTGAAGAAGGCCCCCTGGAACGCGATGCCCTGCATGCGGAACTGCAGCTCGGGGTCGCTCGCCTCGTCCCGCGCGATCTTGAAACCGTCCACGTAGAACAGCTTGATGTCGTTCTCCACGATCATCTTCTGGTAGCGCGGCGGAATGTCGTTCCACACCGCCTCCGCGGAATCCCGGTAGCTCTGGATGACGAAAGAGCCGCCCTTCTTCAAGCCGGCCAAGGCGTTGGAGTGGCTGAACACGTTCGGGTCCGGCGAAAGGACCACGTCCACATAGAAGTATTCGCTGTTGATCCGGATGGGTTCGGGCGCGGCGGACAGATAGTAGGTCGTGGGCTGGCCCTTCTTCTCCGAACCGTACTTTGGATTGGCCTTGATGTGATACCCAAGCAGGTCAAACAGGGTCATGGCCAGGTTCTTGCCCGTCGTGATGGCGCCCCAGCCGCCCACGCTGTGGAAACGCACCGTGATGCTGCCATCGGGCATGAGGTTCGGGTTCTCGGAACCGCGGACGGACAACTCGCCGATGTTGGGGTAATGCTCGAGGATGTTGTCCTGATGGATCTGCTGCTTGGTGGTATGCGGCTTCTCACGAACGAAATCGATCGACATGTAGAAGAACTTGCGCTGCTTGCCGTCGTCGAGCATGTTCTCGATCGCGCCGATGAGCGCCTCGGGCTGCAAGTCGCGGCTTCCGAGGCCGTACACGCCGGAATACAGCGGCGACAGGTCCGACAGTTCCCGGTAGGTATCGTGCTTGGGATAGGGGACCGAACCGTTGCTGGCGCGCCCGTTCTCGATACACTTGTTGAGGGCCGCCCGCACCTCGCGTATGAGCGGAAGATCCTCGGCCAAGGGCTGATCGGTGCGTTCAAGCACGGCCACGCCCTTCCGGCCCTTGAGGATCGGCCCCAACAGATCGCCGGGGAAGGGCCGGAACATGATCACGTTCACCACGCCCACCTTGAGGCCGCGCTGCTCGCGCAGGTAGTCCACGACCGCTTCCGCGTTGGGGATCATGCTGCCCTGGCCCACGATGAGATAGTCGGCGTCCTCGGTCCGGTACGTGGTCACCCGCTTGTACCGCCGGCCCGTGAGCGTGTAGTACTCCTGCATGGCCTGTTCGGTAAGCTCGTTGAGGTGGTCGAAGAAGAACGGCCGCTGCGAGGCGACGCTCTGCATGTAGGAGTCTTGGTTCTGCACCGGCCCCGACAGCACCGGATTGTCCACGTCCCACAGCTCGGGGATGCGGGGACGGGTGTCGCCGAATATGAGGCGCTGGGCCGGGGTGGGCGTCTCGATCATGTCGGAGGGACGCCCAAGATATTCCTCGATCAGCTCCCGTTCGGGCAGCATGAGGGACTCGATGAGGTGCGTGGTGAGGAAGCCGTCCTGGGCCACGATTCCCGGATTGAGCGCCAGCTCGGCGATCCGGTGGGCGATGACGTTGAGGTCGCACGTTTCCTGCGCGCTGCTGCCGAAAAGCTGGAAGAAGCCCGTGTCGTCCACGGCGTGATAGTCATCGTGCGCCGCGTGCACGTTCAGGGTGGACTTCGTCATCGCGCGTGCGCCCACGTTAAGCACGTACGTCAGCCGCTTACCCACGGCGGCGTACAAGGATTCGTGCATGTAGGCGATGCCTTGCCCGGAGGAGAAGTTGGTCGAGCGCAGGCCCGCCATCGAAAAGCCGGCCGTCACGGCCGCCGCGGCATGCTCGCCCTCGGGCTCGAGGAATAGCAACGGCCGCTGAGAAATATTGATATGGCCCGCCGCCGTGGCTTCCGCCCAATACTCGCCCATCTGAGTCGATGGCGTAATGGGATAAGCCCCCGCGGCATCGCTTGACTCCCGTTCGCAAGCGATCACGGCCGTGTTGCCGTCCATCGCCTCGCGAGTGCCGGGGTACTTGAAATTGTGTTTGTCGTGTTTCTTGCGATCGCTCATTCCTAAAGCCTCCGTGGCAACGAGTGAATGCCTTTTGTTCCAATCCGCAGCGGCGCGCGCCGCATGTTAGTCGGGAACAATCGGCAGTGGTTCTTTACGTAGAATTTTACGCGCTTCACGGCCCTTGATGAACCGTCCTTTATCATCCAACCAGACAATGGCCCCCGTGGGACATCGCTGAATACACTCCGGCGTGGTCAGGCGATTGTACTCGTAGTGAACCACCGCCAGATTATCCTCAATCGTGACAACGCCCGGGGGCGCGTCCAAGGCGCAGCGCCCGCATGCGTTGCACGCGACCTCACACTCGGCTTCCGCCTCCTCCCCGCGCTGCAAGTTCATGCAGGCCACCCACAGGCGGTGGCTCTTGGGATGGATCGAAAAGAGATCGCGCGGGCATATCTCCACGCAATCCCCACAAGCCGTGCATTTATCTTCATCCACCACCGGCAGACCGTGCTCATCCATGTGGATGGCGTCGAATTCGCAGACCACCTCACAGTCCGCCAAACCCAGGCAGCCCCAGGCGCAGCCCTTGCCGCCTCCGGCCACCGAGTGGGCCGCGCGGCACGTCTGCAATCCCTTGTACCGGGCGCGCATCCGCGCGACATGGCTCCCCCCGGCGCAGGCCAGACGCGCTACCCGCTTTTCCTGTTGTCCCGCGTCCACGCCCAAATAATCCGCAATGGCCTCGATCATTTCGGGGGGGCTCACGGTGCATTTGGAGGGACTGTCATCGCCCTTGACCAAGGCTTCGGCGAAGGCGCGGCATCCCGCGTGACCGCACGCGCCACAGTTGGTGGCGGGCAACATTTCTTCGACCTCATCGAGCCGGGGATCTTCGTAGACGTAGAAGACGCGGTTGGCGATGGCGAGGACACTGGCCAAGATGATGCCCAAACCGCCCATCACGCCTGCCGCTATGAGCAGTTCATGCATGGAATATTCTGTTATCCGGCGTGGTTGTACTGCATACAAGACAGGCCGAAGGCTCCCGCCTCCCGGCCGATCACGACCAAAAAATTCAACCTACAAACGGGCGATGCAACTTTGGCGCCATGGGGAACGTCTTTAACGCGGGCCTCTTAACCCATTGACACGCAAGGATTTAGACCACATTCCCCGCCTCAAAACACCACAGGACACAAGCGCGCAACGGACAGCCTTGTTGTGCGCACATGTGTCTAGACTACACTATTCAGAGAGGCGCCGGACCGTCCTTCGGGCGAACTATACCCCATGGAGAATGCCAACCCAAAAAGATTGTCAATTACCTCCCTTTTGTGATAAAGTTCGGCGCGTATGAACCGGGATTTTGACATCATTGTGATAGGAGCCGGACACGCCGGCGCGGAGGCCGCATTGGCTTGCGCCCGGTCCGGCTACCGGACCCTGTTGACGGCGATGCAGCTTGACGCCGTCGCGAAGATGTCGTGCAACCCCGCCATCGGCGGAATCGCCAAGGGCCAGTTGGTCCGCGAGATTGACGCGTTGGGCGGCGAAATGGCGCGTTGCATTGATCGCACAGGCATCCATTACAAGATGCTGAACCGGTCGAAGGGACCCGCCGTTCATTCGCCTCGCGCCCAGGCTGACCGCGTCAATTACCAGTATAACATGAAGTGGGTCTGCGATGAAACACCCAACCTTACGCTGAAGCAGGCCCTGGCCGAGGACTTCCTTCTTGACGGTGACGCGGTGGCGGGAATCAAGACCTCCACCGGCGCGGAAATCACCGCCCGCGCGGTCATAGTATGCACCGGCACGTTCCTCGGCGGCAAGCTGCACTATGGCCTGACGAACACGCCGGGCGGACGCGGCGGCGACATGCCCGCCAACGCCTTGGCCGAGGCGTACCGCCGTTTGGGCTTCGAGATCGGCCGGATGAAGACGGGCACCTGCCCCCGCATTCACCACCGCAGCATACACACGGACGTCATGGAAGTTCAACACGGCGATCCCGAGCCCCGGCCGTTCAGCTTCTCCACGCCCCTGGAAGGATTCGCCCCCAACCGGGTCCCGTGCTGGCTCACGCACACCACGCAAGCCACGCAAGCCATCATCCAGCGGAACCTGCATCAATCCCCCCTGTTCGCCGGGGAAATCGACGGCATCGGCGCGCGGTATTGCCCGAGCATCGAGGACAAGGTGGTACGCTTCCCGGAAAAGGAAACCCATCGCGTGTTCCTTGAGCCGGAAGGGTTGATGACATCGGAGGTCTACGTCAACGGCCTTTCCACCAGCCTGCCGGAAGACGTCCAGTTGGAGATCCTCCACTCCGTGCCGGGCCTGGAAGAGGCCGAGATCGTCCGGCCGGGCTACGCCGTGGAATACGACTTCGTCCCCCCCACGCAGCTCAAGCCCACGCTTGAGACCAAGCGCGTGAAGGGACTGTTCCACGCCGGGCAAATCAACGGCACCTCCGGCTACGAAGAAGCCGCCGCGCAGGGCATCTACGCCGCCCTGAACGCGGCGCGGCAAATCGAAGGCCGGGATCCCCTCTACATCCCCAGGGGCGAGGCCTACCTCGGCGTCATGGTGGACGACCTGGTCACGCGCGGCGTCATCGAGCCCTACCGTCTCTTCACGTCGCGCGCGGAATACCGCCTCTTGCTGCGCCACGACAACGCCGACGCGCGGCTCGCCTCCTACGGCATCGCGGGGGAAGCGTTCGTGGAACAGGTGAGAGCGAAGGAAGACGCCGTGCAGCGGGAGATCGCCCGGCTCGAAAACGCGCGAATCAACCCCTCCGGGGAACTCAACGCCTGGCTCGAAGCGCGCCAAGCGGGTCCCCTCGCCGAAAGCGCATCCGCGGCGCAACTGCTGCGGCGCCCGGAACTGGGGCTGCGCGACGTGTGGGAAATCGCCCCGCCGCCGGAGACGCTCTCCTTCGAGGCGGCCGAGCAAGTCGAGATTCGCGTCAAGTACCAGGGCTACATCGAACGGCAGGAACGCGACCTCCAGAAAGCGCGAAACGCCGAATCGCGCCCACTGCCGGAAAACATCGACTACTTCGCCATCCCCGGCCTGCCCCGCGAATGCCAGGAACGGCTCGACGCCATCCGCCCCGTCAACTTCGGCCAAGCCGCGCGCATCTCCGGCGTGCGCGCCGCCGACATCGCCGTCCTCCACATCTACGCCGAAAAACTCGCCCGCCAAGACCGGGCAATGCCAGCGTAGGATACCCCGGATTCACACTCCCATTGACGCCCGGTGAACATGAAGCGTTCATCGCCCGAAGCCCCCTTGGAATTTGGCGGTCTTTCTTCGCGCCTTAGCGGCTTAGCGTGAGATGATGCCCATGCCTCACGCACAGACGCGAAGACGCAAAGAACCGCATCTGTTTTC
>PUOI01000399.1 GCA_003552765.1 Candidatus Hydrogenedentota bacterium
GCGCCATGCCGAGGTTGATCAGGTCTTTGACGACATCGCGGCCTTTTCCGGAATTGGGGAGTTCATGGATACGCCCGTGGATACGTACAGCAGCGGCATGTTCGTGCGGCTGGGTTTCGCGGTGGCCGTTCACGTGAACCCCGATATTTTCCTGGTCGATGAAGTGCTCTCCGTGGGAGACGAGGCTTTTCAGCGCAAGTGCCGGGAGCGTATCGGGGAGTTGCGCGAATCCGGTAAGACCATCATTTTCGTAAGCCATGACTTGAACATTGTGAACACGCTGTGTGAACGCGTCTTGCTATTGAGCCAAGGCCGTCTCATCGTGCGCAACACCCCGCAGGAAACCGTGGATTTCTATCTTCGGCAGGTGGGTGGCAAAGAGGGGGTCCACATCTTCTCCCGCGGCCCGATGGAGGCGGTGATGAGTCACGGCCGCGTCCATCTCTATTGCGATGGAAAGGAACTGACCGCGCCGACCGGCCTCTCCTTCCATCTTGAATCTATGGGCCAGCGCCATTCCTCGGCCTCCGCCGCCTGGGAAGTGACCGAGGCTGGCCCTTGCCACTGTGTGGCGCGCGGCCGCGTGGCCCGGCTGCCCGTAGTCATGTGGTGGACGCTCGAACTCCGGGAGGATGCCTTGGTCTGGCGGATAGAGATGGAATGCGAACGCCCCGTTCCCCTGCAGAGCGCCCACGCGAACATCCACTTTCCCACGGGGTACACCCGCTGGCTTTACGGCGATCTCGAGGGAATCTTTCCGGAACTGGATCCCAGCGATGTAACATGGGCCGAGGTGGTGGCTCCGGAGATGTCCTGCCGCGAGGCGGCTGTCTTTCCTGAACCGGCCTCGCCTCTACGCCCTCTGCAATTGACCGGCCACACGCCCCCCGAGCTGTATTTCCGGCTCGCCATGGCAAACACGGACTACATCACCGGCTGCCGATCGGTTCACGCCGGGGTTCCCTTCCCCGAGAGCCAACGCCCCCTGCCAGCGGGCCGGCGCGAACTGCTGACCGTGCGCATGGCTGTGGTGGAGGATCCCGAATCCCTTAGGGAGGAGGCCCGCCGGGCGCGCACGGTCTATAGCGGGGATCTTGCCGCACGCTTTTACAACGGCGCCATCCAATTGAGCTGGAAAGACGAACCCTTGACCGCCTTCCTGCATATGTATACCTCGATTCTCGCGGGCAATCTCTGGAACGACAGTCATAATCTCCAATGGGGGTCCGCCGAGAAAGACGAGAACGGCGTGCTCTTCGCCACGGGGATTTCGAGGCGTTTTCCTTACCAGCAACACTGGCGTATGGAGCCTTCAGTTGAGGAGACGGGAGTCAAACTAACAGTAACGCTGGAAGTATTCGAGTTGGTCACATTCCAGGAATACCACACTTCGGTAGTGCTCCGCCGGGAATACAATGGCTGGGAATCCGGCCACGAAGCAGGCGCATTCCCTGAATTCCGCCCACATCTGCAACACTGGGTCCACGCTAACCGCGATTATACCCCTAGCCGGTGGATAAGCGCCTTGTCGCCGGACCTGCCGTGTGTTACACTGAAACGTAGCGGCGGAGAACACCACAGCCGCATGACAGCCCTCAACACTGGATACCGGGAACAAGCGCGCGTGCTCCAAGCGCTAAGCGTACCCGAACACACCCAGCTGGCCTTTGAACCCGGAACGTATTGCTATTTTGAAGGGGACGTAACCGTTAGCACGGCAGTCCGGGAACAACAGGTCCGTTGAAAGTGTTTAGCACCTATCCAGGTTGACTCAAACCCAACTCCGAGTGGGGTGGAATTATGACGATTGAAAAAGCGCACCCTGTTCCCAGCGGTTCGCTACCTGAAGAAACCGAGACTTCAAAACGGCCGTTACGAGAGTACACAAAGACGCGCAAACGCTCTCTGGCGCGGCGGGGTGTTCTATGGCTTGGCCAAACGTGTAATCTGCGCTGCTATTTCTGCTATTTCCTGAATCGGATTTCGGATAATAAGCACCCGGAACACGACTTCATGACCTTGGATAAGGCGAAGGAGATCTGCCGTACACTGCGGGAATACTACGGCAACACCGCCATCGATATTCAAGGCGGCGAACCCACGATTTATCCAGGCATCCTGGACTTGATCGCCTACTGCCGTGAAATCGGGCTTCATCCAACCCTGATCACCAACGGCATCTATTTGGCCAAGCCGGGCGCACTAGAGAAGTTCAAGGAGGCCGGCATACGCGATTTCCTTGTCAGCCTCCACGGCATCGGCGATATACACGACGAAGTCGTCGGCCGGAAAGGCGCGTACGAGAAGATCATCGCCTCCATCGAGCGCATGGTCGAACTGGATGTGCCGTTCCGCTTCAATTGCACCATGTCCAAGCCTGTGGTTCCCCTTCTGCCCGAGATCGCCCGCAAGGCTGTGCAGTATGGCGCCGGTGCGGTGAATTTCATCGCTTTCAATCCGTTCAGCGACCAGGAGACGGGCATCCGCACCCACGAAAACGTGCCCCGGTACTCCGACATAACGCCCCAGCTTACCGAAGCCATGGACATATTGGGGGAAGCCGGCATCGAGGTTAATGTTCGCTTTTTGCCCCTGTGTATGGCGGAGGAGCGTCACAGGAAGAACTTCTATAATTTCCAGCAGCTTAGCTATGACCTCCATGAGTGGGACTACCAGAGCTGGCTATGGACGGAGATGCAGCCCCAGCGAATGAAAGACGGCGGACTGACGCCCGTCTTCCGTTTGGGACCCGGCGGCCGTGACATCCATCTTGCCGAACCCCACGAGTTCATCCAGTGGTGCAAATCACACCCCATCAAGTCGTGGATGTACCTTACATGGCAGCGGAACCGCGCGCTTTGGCGGCAATGGCGGGTAGGCAAGGAAGCCATGTACCGCGAAGAAGCCATGACCAGGGCTAAAGGGGACCTCAAGTACAAGCATCACGCCGCCTGTTCGCAATGCGCCCTGCGTAACATCTGCGATGGTTTCCATGGTGATTACGCGGATTTTCATGGCACGGAAGAGGCCGATCCCATCACCACGATCCCGGCAGTGGACGATCCGCTCTACTATGTTCAGCATCAAGAGAAGATTGTGGAGGAAGAAGACAAGTCCTGGGCGCTCTGAGTGCGTAAACGCCAAAGATATGGGATTCTTCCAGCCGTTTCCCCTCCCCCACTTTGTCCAACTTTGATTCCGCCTTACAAAAGGCCGCGTTGCCTCGGGTCCAACCGGGGCGATATAATCCATTTTGCTACGCACGTAAGCGGCTGAAGGCTGAACCAGACCGGAATATGCCAGCCGCCCGCTTGTTTATGATCGTATCATTGTTGGCGAGGAGCGCGTTAGTTTATGCCCCCAGACACAATCACCACGATTGAATGCCACTACATCGAACCTGAACGGGCGGCCGCCTACCTTATCACCGAGGGTGACGAGGCGGTCTTCGTGGACAACAACACGGCGTTTGCCGCGCCCTATTTGCTGGATGCGCTGAAGCAAACGGGACGAACGCCCGCGCAGGTCAGCTACCTCATCGTGACGCATGTGCACCTCGACCATTCCGCCGGAACCGCCCGGCTACTCGAGGAGTGCCCCAACGCCACGGTCCTTTGCCATCCCCGGGCCGCGCGGCATCTCATTGACCCGTCGCGGCTTGTGGCGAGTGCGAAGAAGGTCTACGGCGAGGCTCTGTTCAACAAACTCTACGGCCAAATCGATCCAGTGCCGGAGGAACGTATCCGGACAGTCGAGGATGGAGAGACCCTGGATGTGGGCGAACGCCGGTTGACGTTTCTTCATACGCGGGGCCACGCCAACCATCACATCTGCATTCACGACGCGAAGGCCAACTCCGTTTTCACAGGGGACTCCTTTGGCGTGGCGTTTCCCGCGCTGCAGCATGGGACTCGGCCGTATATCGCATGGGCCGCGCCGCCCACGGACTTTGATCCTGACGCTGCTAGGGAGACCGTGGAGCGGCTCGTGAACACGGGCGCCGAGCGGTTTTGCCTCTCCCACTTCGGTGAGTTCACCGCCATCAAAGAGGGGGCCGCGATATTACTGCGCAACATTGATGATTTA